>JBCAZI010000052.1:0-23019 GCA_038533095.1 Pseudomonadota bacterium | reverse complement strand
GGCATAAAGCGCTGGCAGGGGCGGGCGTGGTTCATCACCCCAAACAAGGCCCGCCAGCAGGCAGAACACAACGGTCACAATGCGGCGCATGTCATCTCCATCTCTCGTTTGGCAACAGCCTAGCAATCCATCAGTACTGCATCCAGAGGGCTGGCCATTTCGTTGCAATCCGCTATGTCCCAACGCCTGTAAGGGAATATCGTCATGGCAGAACTAAATCAGATGGGCGTGCGCCGGTTTGGGCGGGTGAACTGGCTGGGTACATGGACATTGACCTGCCGCGAAATCAAGCGCTTCATGAATGTCTGGTCGCAAACTGTGATGGCACCGCTGATCAATGCGGGCCTCTTTTTGCTGATTTTCACCATCGCCATCGGGCCCCAGCGGGGCGAGGTAATGGGCGTGCCCTTCATGGTATTTTTGGCACCGGGTATTCTGACGATGACGGTGATCCAGAACGCCTTTGCCAATACATCCTCCAGCCTGGCCTCGGCCAAGGTGCAGGGCAACATCGTGGACACGCTGATGCCGCCCTTATCAGCGGGTGAGCTGGTGACGGGCTACATTGGCGGTGCCGTTGCGCGCGGCGCTTTGGTGGCGGCTGTGATTGCGCTGGGTTCTGCGGTCTTCTTGGGGGTCGGCATGCATGCACCGCTTTGGGTGCTGGTTTTTGTTGTTCTGGGGTCCGTTTTGATGGGGGGCTTGGGCATGATCGCGGGTATCTTTGCCAATAAGTTCGATCAGCTTTCTGCGATCTCAAACTTTCTGGTCACCCCTTTGGCCTTTCTGTCGGGGACCTTCTATTCGATCGAGGCTTTGCCGCCCATCTTGCAGGTGCTTTGCCATGCCAACCCGTTCTTTTACATCATTGATGGCGTGCGCTACGGGATGATCGGGGTCAGCGATAGCAGCCCTTGGATCGGGCTTGTCGTCGTCGCTGTGGCCTGCGTTCTGGTGCTGGGCATCTGCCTGCGCTGGATGCACAGCGGGTACAGATTGAAGTCCTGACCGCTAGCTGACGTCGCGCACCGGAATGCCACGCTCTGCCAAAACGGTGATCAGTGTATCGACGTCAGGCAGGTCATTGGCAAAGACGGGCTCTTCCTCGCCATGCCGGTAGACGATGGTGACGTTACTTTCCGGTCCCATATCCCCGAAACGCAGATGCGCGATATCATCCAGCGGAATGGGACGCGGGTCGCGCCATGCCGCGAGGACCAGATGGGTGTTGTCGATTTGAATGCCCGCAACCGGCCGCGGCAACAGCATCCAGGCGATTGTCACCGCCATACAGCCCCAGGCCACCCATTTCAGATGTGTCGCCTCATAGTGCACAACACCGACAAGCAATGTGATCGCACCTATCAGTGCAAGCCAAACTGCGCCCTTTGTCGGCGCGCGCCGGTACTCGTAAACGTCACTCATGTGTTCTTACTGAAGCAGAAAAATGGCTAAAATTTGTCATAGACACGGGAAAGACACCACATCACCGCGCGTGCGCGATCCGCCGTTCCCGCCAGGCCAAGAGCGATGCACCGCTTAAAATGGTCAAGGCGCCCAACAGGCTGATCCAATCCGGCCAGACATCAAAGATCATCAGGTCATAGAGGCTGGCAAACAACAAAGTGACATAGCTGAAAGGCGTAATAAAGCTGGCCTCGGCCCGCGCCATTGCATTGACAAAGCAGGCCTGTGCCGCAGCCATCAATATACCCAAACCCGCTAAGGCACCCCATTGTTCAGAGGTGGGCATCACCCACACCGGGATAACTGCAAGCGTTGCGATGCATAGACCGATGGTATTGTTGATCAAAAGGATCTGAAAGGCTGGCTCGCGGTTGGCCAGTTTCTTGATGAAAATCAACTCCATCCCCATTGTCACCGCGGCCCCCAGGGCCAAGAGGCCCGCCAATTGAAAACTATCCGGCCCGGGCCGCAGCAAAATCAGCGCGCCGAGCAAGGCCGTGAAAGCCGCAAACCACCGCCATCTGCCAACGCGTTCGCCCAACAGGGGGATCGCCAACAACATGCCAAAGACAGGGTTCAGAAAACTGATGGCAGTGGCGTCTGACAGCGGGATAAAGGCCACTGCGGCAAACATCAGCGTCACACCGCCCCAGCCAAAGAGTGTTCGCCCGATGTGCAACCCGAAATGAGGGTGGGAAATCTTGGGGCGCAGTATCAGCGCCGCCGATGCGATGGCCAGAAAGGCAAATAAAAACCGCCCATGGCTGATTTGCAACGGGTGCAATGGCGGGCCCAGTGCGTCGGTCCCCAGTGATTTTGCCATCACCATTGTACCCGCAATAAATGCAGTTGCTGTCAGCATAAATGCAAGCGCGACAGGTGGGTTGGGGGGACGTAAGGTCATGCGATCTCAGTGGCGGCATCGGTTGCCTTGTGCAAGCGCAATTCGCGGGTTCCAATTGCGGAACAACTCCGTTATTCAGGCGCCTATGATGATCTGTGCCAAAATAATGAGCCGACGCCGACGCTAATTTGCGCCGCTCTTTGCCACGACTATCGTAAACCCCTAACATTGTTGACACCTCTGCATTGGTCCTGCACCAATTCAGCTTATGCTTAAGGAAGATCGCCATGATCGCATCTATTCTGCCGACCTATTCACGGGCCCCACTGACCTTTGTGTCAGGGGAAGGGTCTTGGTTGACGGAAGCCGATGGGCGACGTTTTCTTGATCTTGGGGCCGGAATTGCCGTAAACGCGCTGGGCCATGCGCATCCGGCATTGGTCGAAGCCTTATCAGGGCAGGCGAATGCCCTTTGGCACGTTTCTAACCTCTATAACATTCCCGCCCAGCAGCAGCTGGCCGATGCTTTGGTGGATAAGACCTTCGCCGACACGGTGTTTTTCACAAATTCGGGCACTGAGGCCTGTGAGCTGGCCGTCAAAATGGCCCGCAAGTATTGGTATGATAAGGACCAGCCAGAGCGGGTCGAAATCATCACGTTTTCGGGCTCGTTTCACGGACGCTCCAGTGCAGGCATTGCCGCGGCAGGCTCTGAAAAGATGGCCAAAGGGTTCGGCCCGCTCTTGCCTGGTTTCACCCATTTGGACTTTGGCGATCATGATGCATTGCAAGCCGCCGTTTCGGATAAAACGGCAGCGATCATGGTGGAACCGGTGCAGGGCGAAGGTGGGATCCGCCCCTTGCCTGACGCCTGCCTGAAGGGGCTGCGCGACCTTTGCGATGCGCATGGGATCCTGTTGATCCTGGATGAGGTGCAATGCGGGATGGGCCGGACAGGCAAGCTTTTCGCGCATGAATGGGCCGGGATCACGCCGGATATCATGATGGTGGCAAAGGGCATCGGCGGGGGCTTTCCCTTGGGTGCAGTACTGGCGACCGAAAACGCCGCCTCTGGCATGACGCTAGGCACACATGGGTCCACCTATGGTGGTAACCCCTTGGCCTGTGCCGTCGGTGCAAAAGTGATGGAGATCGTCAGCGATGATATGTTCCTGACTGAGGTGAACCGCAAAGCCGGGCTGATGCGCCAAAAGCTGGAAGGGCTGGTCGCAGCCCACCCGCATGTGTTCGAGGCGGTGCGCGGTTCTGGCCTGATGTTGGGGCTGAAATGCAAAGCCACCAACAGCGATGTGGTCGCGGCAGGTTTTGCCGAGGGCGTGCTGACAGTGCCTGCGGCCGATAACGTGATCCGCCTACTACCCGCGCTGAACATCCCGGATGAGGACATCGGGCTTGCAGCTCAAAAACTTGATGCTGCGGCGTCCCATGTGATGGAGGCCAATGCGTAATTATACTTTCCGCCCCCTGACCGAGGACGACCTGCCCTTGATGCGGCGCTGGCTGGACACAGCGCATGTCAAGGTCTGGTGGCCCGACGCGGAAAAGCAGATTACGTTGATGGAACGCGATATGAATGATCCCAACGTTAACATGCAGGTTGTCAGCCTGATTGACCGGCCCTTTGCCTATCTTCATGACCATGATGCCAAAACCTTTGGCATGCCCCAATACGCAGACTTGCCGCATGGCGCGCGGGTCATGGCGACCTTCGTGGGCGATAGTGATTTTATGGGGCAGGGGCATTCCGTGGGTTACGTTGATGCACATGTGCGTGCCTTGCGGGTCAAATATCCGATGGTGGCTGCTGCCCCCGGCACCACGGACACCCGCACCATCAGCATCTATCGCCAGGCCCGTTTCATGAACCGGCGTCTGGCCAGCACCCGCGAAGGGCGCCTTGTTCAGGTGATGACACACCTCTGATTTGACCGGCCCGTTGTGGCCCCACCCCCGAAAAGCGAAACATATGACCCATTTCCTTGATATTCACACGACCCCGACGGACGCCCTGCGGGATATCATCGACAACGCGCGCGCGATGAAAACGGCCCGTGCTGGCAAGCCAAAGGGCACGCCGGATGCCGAACAGCCGCTGGCAGGCCATATGGTGGCGCTGATCTTTGAAAAGCCGTCCACCCGCACCCGCGTGTCCTTTGACGTGGGCGTGCGCCAGATGGGCGGGCAGACAATGGTGCTTTCAGGGGCAGACATGCAGCTGGGGCATGGTGAGACGATCGCCGATACCGCGCGCGTACTGTCACGCTATGTCGATCTGATCATGATCCGGACGTTTGAGGAACAAACCCTGCTCGATATGGCCGAATATGCCACTGTACCCGTGATCAACGGGCTGACCAACCGCACGCATCCCTGTCAGATCATGGCCGATATCATGACGTTCGAGGAACATAACGGCCCGATCAAAGGCAAAAGGGTTGTATGGTCGGGCGACGGCAACAATGTCTTCGCCAGCTTTGCCCATGCGGCCAAACAGTTTGAGTTTGATCTGGTCTTCACTGGTCCACCGCCGCTTGACCCGGAACCTGCACTCGATGGGCTCTACACTACTGTCCGCGACCCAAATGAGGCCGTGCAGGGTGCCGATCTGGTCGTCACGGACACATGGGTCAGCATGCATGACCCGCAGTCCGCCCGCGAACGGCGGCATAACCAGCTGCGCGGCTATCAGGTGAATGATGCGTTGATGGCCAAAGCGAAGGATGATGCGCTTTTCATGCATTGCCTGCCTGCGCACCGTGATGATGAGGCGACGAGCAGCGTTATGGACGGACCAAATTCAGTGATTTTTGACGAGGCAGAAAACCGGCTGCACGCGCAAAAGGCGATCATGCGGCATTGCTTGGGGGTATAGGGAAGATCACCGGCCTGCTAGGTCAATCCGTAACATTCCCATTCGCAAATGCTTTCTCATAGCGCGCGTCAGGCCAGACACAGAGCAGCCCGTTTTTGACCCGCGCCAAAAGGCCCGCATCATCGCTGTGGTCCGTCACCAAGGTTGCATTGTCCAAAAGCGCCGGGTCAAACACGGCTTCGGTATTGGCTAGCTTGCCGTCGCGGCGCCATTTCCATCCGTACAGCAGGGATGCGGCAACGAGCTGAGGTTTGGGTTCTGGATAGCGGTCCAATAAGGGTCCAATGATCGCGGCATAACCGTTTGAAACAATGACAGTGCGCTCTGGTTTAGAGGCGGTCATCAATTGTTCAAGTGCTGTGTTTGCGAAGGTCCGACCGAGTTCAGGCGCGATACGTCTCCAGCGGCGCAACGACCATGGCATCAGAACTGTGACAGTCAACACCCGTATCCAATCGCGGTAGTCCCGCGCGCGCTGACGTCCGCCAATAACCCGCCACGGGCGTAGTACATCAAGGGCACGCAAGATCGTCCTAGCCATCGGTGCCGGGCAGGCATGTGCAAGATAGCTTTCGGTAGAATTGCGCAACCAGAGTGTTTCATCGAAATCAACGATGAGAAGTTTGCCTTCCGCCGGTGCCATCGCATCTGTCAATCCTGCGGGCGCAATTGTTTGGTAGTCAGCCGCCCACTGCTTGGCGGGATAACCGCCGATGCTTAGGCGTGACTCTTCGGTCAAAGGCTGTTGATTAACCATTTCCATGGCACCACAAGGCCTCACGAAGATCAAAATTTTGTGTCGTGAAGGTCAAAGTTTTATGTCACGCGCCCCAAAAAAGATCGCATGTCATGTAAAATCCGCGCGGCGGCGCATCCCGGATGGCGCCGCCGATATTGCGCGCAAGCAGTTTTCTGTATTCCGTTCATTATTGGAGGGGTATTCAGTTCTCATCGGCGCGTCGCTGCTACGTCCGCGATCCGGTCAAAAGGCAGGGCACTTAGTTGATAGTCGCCAACAAAGATTTCAGACCTATGTCATCAACCTTCCTGACCGCTTTTGTCAACGACATCCATTTGCGTTTGCGGATTCTCGCCTCCGGATAGGTCTTGGTCATCTCTTTCACGTCAATACGGTAAACGCTGACGTAACACGTCGCGACGCGCCCGTCGTCAAAGCGTTTCTCGGTTACATAGCCGCCGATGGGCGCCTTGCTGACGCGTCCCTTGCGCAACCCTGCCTCTTCCCAGGCCTCGATCTTGGCGGTTTCGGCGTCTGTGTGCCCGTCCATGGGCCAGCCCTTTGGGATGATCCACCGCCCGCGCGAGGATTTGACCAACAGCACCTTTGGCCCTGACTTTCCGTCGCGCAAACATAATGCGCCGACCTGCGCAATCGCGGTCGGATCAACGGCACGGACCTCACGGCCCGTCCAAAAGGAACGGTCAAGATTACTCATATACCTGCCAATGGCCTATTTTTATTATGTTTTATTTAACACAGATCGAATCAAAGCGCAAATGTGCCTAAGTGCCGCGGGGTTTGGCGCGCAGGGTGGGGTCTGCTTGGGTGGGGTCCTCCGGCCAAGGGTGGCGCGGATAGCGTCCGCGCATATCGCGCCGGACATCGGCATAAGAGGTCGCCCAGAAGCCCACGATATCCTGTGTCACCTGCACCGGTTTCTGCCCCGGTGACAGCAATGTCACGCGCAAGGGCGTATGCCCGACCATAGGGTGCGTTGTGACGCCAAACATCTCTTGCAGGCGCAGCGTGATGCCTGGGGCCGCGCCCTGATAGTCGATCGGTATCTTGCGCCCCAGCGGCGTTTCAAAATGGGCCGGCGCCGCGCGGTCCAGCCGCTGCATCTGATCCCAGTCCAGCATCGCGCGCAGGGCAGGCAGGATATCAAAGCGCTTCCAGTCCTCGGCACTGCGCACCCCAGTCAGATGTGGTAACAACCAGTCTTCTAAGGTGGCCAATAGTGTTTCATCGTCCATCGCCGGCAAATCATCAACCAAGGCCACGCGCGCCCGGAACCTGTCTGCCGCGGGCGAAGGGCGCAGGCCCAGCTGCCGAATACCCTCCAGCATGGCGGCGGCAATATCCGGTTCCGGCGCGTCAGACCATTGCCGATCATCAAGGACCAACGCGCCAAAGCGCTCTTGTTGGCGCGTCAGCACACGGCGTTCGCGCCGCGACCACTGGCAAACATCCTGCCAAGCAATCTGATCCGCAAAGATGTCGCGCAGCTCTCGTTCCGTGACCTGTGCTGCCTGTCTTATCCGGGCCTCGCGCGTGTCGCCGTCCAGATCGGTGGCCACAATCAGGCGCTGTCCTGCCAGCGGATCGCCCGCATCCATCGCGGCCCCTTTGCAACCGGACAACACATAGCGTGGATCATCGCCTTTGCGGCGCAGTCCGACACGATCAGGATAGGCAAGGGCCGCCTGCTGTCCGAGGCTCAGCCGCGGGCCTTTGGGCAGGCCTTTTGACAGGCGCGCCGCCTCTGATTTGATCTGTGCCAGAGCAGGATGATGAACATCGCCCGGCCCATCGTAACGCCCGACAAGGGCGGAGAGGCGCAAGGCAAGATCAGCAGGCGCGCCACGCAAAGGGTCGCGCGCGGCCAATAGGGCCGCAAGCGGGGCGGCGGCCGGTCCTGCGACCTGCAGCATGTGGGCCACACGTGGATGCAGGGGCAGGGCGGCGAGAGCGCGCCCATGGGCCGTGATCCGGCCAGAGGCATCCAGCGCGCCCAAGCCTTGCAAAAGCTCGCGGGCTTCGGCCAGCGCGACAGGCGGAGGGGGCGTCAGAAAGGCCAGATCATCGCTGCCCCAGACGGCCAATTCCAGCGCCAGCCCGGCGAGATCGGCCGCTTCGATTTCGGCGGGGGCAAAGGCAGGCAAGGCGCCATGCGCCCCCTTGGTCCACAGGCAAAACGCATCACCCGGGGCAACCCGGCCCGCACGGCCCGCACGTTGGGTGGCTTCGGCCTTGCTGACGGGTTCGGTCACCAGGCGCGACATGCCTGAGCCGGGGTCAAACCGTGCCCGGCGTGCGCGGCCTGCGTCGACGACCACGCGGATATCCTCGATCGTGAGCGAGGTTTCGGCGATGGAAGTTGACAGCACGATCTTGCGCCCCGCTTTGGATGGCGCGATGGCCTTGCGCTGCTGGGTAAAGGGCAGGGCGCCATAGAGCGGGTGAATGCTGCAATCGGGCGGCAGGCGTCCGGCGAGGGCAGCTTCGGTGCGCCTGATTTCGCCTTCGCCGGGCAGGAAGACGAGCACGCCACCAGTGGTTTGTCCAACGGCGCTGACGACAAGGTCTGCCGTGGCGGCCTCGATCCGTTGGGTTTTGGGCACAGCGCGGTCGAGGAAATGGGTCGTGACAGGAAAGGCGCGTCCTTGAGATGTGATGATGGGCGCATCATCCAGCATCGCAGCCACGGGGGCGGCATCGAGCGTGGCAGACATCACAAGGATCAACAGGTCAGGGCGCAGGACAGCGCGGCTTTCCCATGCCAATGCCAGCCCCAGATCAGCGTTGAGCGAGCGTTCGTGAAATTCATCGAAGATGACTGCGCCGATGCCTGTCAGCTCCGGGTCGGACTGGATCATGCGGGTCAGGATACCCTCTGTGACAACCTCAATCCGGCGGCCCGCTTTGCTGTCACCGCGCATGCGGTAGCCGACCGTTTGGCCCGGTTTTTCGCCCAACCCCTCTGCCAATCGCTCGGCTGCAGCGCGGGCGGCCAGCCTGCGGGGTTCGAGCATCACGATCTTGCCGGTGGTGAGGCCGGCCTTCAGCATCGCCAGCGGGACCCGCGTGGTTTTGCCTGCACCAGGGGGCGCCTGCAGGACTGCGCAGCCCGCGTCGGCAAGGGCTTGCATGAGCTCTGGAAGAACAGGGTCAATCGGTAGGGCGGTCATGAGGGGATGTGTCCGCCACCGGGTAGGGGTGGGTCAAGACCCACCTTACGTTCGGCATCCGTCGTGCGCAGTAGTGTAAGGTGGGTTTCAACCCACCACACCCCAAAGAAAAACCCGGCGACCGCAATCACCGGGTTCAATTCTTTGGTCTGTCGATGCGCTTAGGCAGCGGTTGCCTTGGCGATCTCTTTCTTGATCTTCAGCGCGCCATCGGACAGCTCAGCATCTTTGGCTTTCGCCATGAAGGCATCCAGACCGCCACGGTGGTCAACAGTCCGCAGGGCAGCATTCGAGATGCGCAGCTTAAACGACCGGCCCAGCACGTCAGACTGCAATGTCACATCCTGCAGGTTTGGTAAAAAGCGGCGGCGGGTACGGTTCTTGGCGTGGCTGACATTGTTGCCAGACATCGGGCCTTTTCCAGTCAGTTCGCAACGGCGCGACATGAGCGTTTTCCTTGTCTTTGGGACACATCCTGCCCGAATAGCAGGGTCTCCAGTGATACGGGTGCCACCCCACTGGCGCAGGGCGATGAATAAGTTCAGCGCGAAATAGGCGGATTCCTTGATCCCGTCAACCCGGTTTGGTGGGGATATACGCGCGTGCACCTCGGTGTCACGCAGACCGCGCTACTCCGGCTTACCTATTTGTCCCAAGACCTGTGCCGCCGCCGCCGTTGGGGTCAGGCGGCCTGCTGCAACCTCTGCCTCTGCCGCCGTCATCCGGGCTGCCGTTTGTGGGTCATCGAGCAACATTGCCAATAGCCCTTGGCGCACATCATGCTCAAACCAATAACGCGCCTGATCCTGCCGGGTGCTTTGCCAAATACCGCTATCGCGGCGCCAGTTTGACAGGGTTGTCATTTCCGTCCATGCGCTTTCCAGCCCCGATGCCTCTAATGCTGAGATCGTCATGGCTTTGGGAAAACCGTCGGGGTCCTGCGCCCGCTTACGCAAAAGCCGTAGGGCACCAGCATAATCGGCACAGGTGCGTGTGGCTTGCGCTTTCAGGTCGCCATCGGCCTTGTTCACAAGGATCAGATCGGCCATTTCCATGATCCCGCGCTTGACACCTTGCAACTCATCCCCGCCCGCCGGGGCCAGGAGCAGCACAAAGAGATCAGCCATCTGCGCCACGACCGTTTCAGACTGCCCCACGCCGACGGTTTCAATCAGGATGACGTCGAATCCTGCTGCCTCGCAGAGGGCCACGGCTTCTCGCGTATGGCGCGCCACACCACCAAGCTGGGTCTGACTGGGGGAGGGACGGATAAAGGCCATTGGGTCGCGCGCCAGATGGTCCATCCGGGTCTTGTCACCCAAGATTGAGCCACCTGACCTGGCCGAAGACGGATCAACCGCTAGTACCGCCACCCGCTTGCCCATACCTGTCAGCATCAGGCCGAAGCTTTCGATAAAGGTGGATTTGCCAACGCCCGGTGTGCCGGACAGCCCGATGCGCAATGCCTCTTTCCCGGTGCCGAGTTCCGCCAACAGCGCAAGGGCTGCGTCCCGGTGGTCGGCCCGGCCACTTTCGACCAAGGTGATCGCCCGCGCCAATGCGCGGCGGTCCCCTGCCTTTACCCCTTGCGCCAGTGTTGCGGTATCGGTTGGCTTACTCATGGCCCCTTTCTTATCGGTCACCGGGCAAAGGTCCAGCCCTCAGGCCAGCTCGGCCACCCAGGCAGGCACGATTTCCGTAGCCGGACCAAAGCGGCGGGCATCAAAGGCGCTCGCGCGGGCAGAGGGTTCCAGATTAATCTCCAACGTGTCACCGCGGGCAAGTTCGACCAGCCCTGCTGCGGGATAAACCTCTGCCGAAGTACCAATGGCGACAAAGAGGTCGGCTTTGGCAACGGCTTCAGCGATGCGGTCCATCTGATAGGGGATTTCCCCGAACCACACAACATCGGGGCGTGTCGCAGGCTGGGCGCAATGCGGGCAGGGATCATCCGGATGCATCTCGAGGGGCGCATCCCAGCGATGCCCGCAGGCCCCGCAAAGGGCGCGCATCAATTCACCATGCATGTGAATGACATCTGTAGATCCGGCTCGTTCGTGCAGGTTATCAACGTTCTGTGTAATCAAGGTCACGTTATGCGACCGCGCCAGCAGTGAAAGGGCAACATGTGCTGCATTGGGCTGTGCCGCGGCGCAATTGGCCCGGCGCGCATTGTAAAAATCATGCACCAAACCGGGGTTGCGGGCGAAACCTTCGGGCGTGGCGACTTCATTCAGATCATAGCGGGTCCACAGCCCGTCTTCGTCACGAAAAGTCCCAAGGCCGCTTTCGGCAGAAATACCCGCGCCCGTTAGAATTGCAATCTTCATATGCCCAGTCTGCCTGCGAAATTGCACCGGTTGCAAGGCAGTGTAGGCGGAGTGGCGGTAGGCTTGTATACTGTGAGGCAAAGGGGAGGAAAGATCATGACAAAAAAACCAATACATCTTTGGATCGTGGGGGTCCTGTCGCTGCTGTGGAACGCAGGCGGTGCGATCGACTATGTGATGACGCGCAGCAATGTGGCCGCCTACCTGGCAGAGCAACCGCCCGAGCGGCTGGCCATGTTGGAGAATGCACCCAGCTGGTTCGGCG
Organism: Pseudomonadota bacterium; assembly: GCA_038533095.1. Taxonomy (GTDB): domain Bacteria; phylum Pseudomonadota; class Alphaproteobacteria; order Rhodobacterales; family Rhodobacteraceae; genus Yoonia. The sequence goes on along the minus strand of JBCAZI010000052.1, from coordinate 11,290 downwards.
CAATCTGGGCCGTTGGGGTTTGGTTTTCAGTCATCGGATCACTGTTGCTGTTGTTCAAGTCACGTTTTGCAGGCGCAGCGTTTGCGCTCTCGCTCGCTGGGTTGATTGGGTCGTCCATTTACACCTATGGGATGGTCGATGGCGGCAGCATGGTCGCTGCAGCAGGGACGGCGGCAATCATCTTTACGGTGGCGATCCCCGTGGTGTTGATTCTGCTCTGGATCTATGCGCGCGCAATGACGCGGGCCGGGGTGCTACGTTAATGCGGATTGTCTTTGTGTGCCTGGGCAACATTTGCCGGTCGCCCGCCGCAGAAGGGGTCATGCGCAATTTAGCGCCAGACTTGACGCTCGACAGCGCAGGCACGGGTGGGTGGCACGTTGGCGACCCGCCCTACAGCCCGATGCAAGAGGCCGCAGCGCGGCGTGGCATTGCACTGGATGATTTGCGCGCGCGCCAGTTCAACCGTGCGGATTTCGCCGGTTTTGACCTGATCGTTGCGATGGACCGCCAGAACAAGGCGGATGTTGAACGCTTGCGCCCACCGGGCAACACCACACCGGTGCGCTTGATGGCAGAAACGGATGTGCCAGACCCATATTACACGCGCGATTTTGACGGCGCGCTAGATATCATCGAAGCGGCGGCTACGCGTCTACTGGCTGACATATCTCGGATGCGAGATCGGTGAAATCACGATATCGATCCCAAAACCGTTCATCCCCGCGATTGTCCGACTGGCGGGTATCTTGGGCCAGCTGGGGGTCTTCGAAAAAGGTGGCTGCACGGGCCTGATCGCGGCCAGAAAGGGATTGGTTCGCCACTTGCTGAATACAAGAACACAAGGCGGGCGATGCCGCCCGTCTGTCCGCATCGATGCAAGCGCGGCTGATATCACCGGTCGCACCGCTGCTACCGCCACCACAGGCCGCCGCCGATGCCAATGCACCTGCCAATAAAATATACCGCATTCGCCTATCCTCTGCCCGGCCCCCGGTTTTGCCCGGATGATCCACGTTAGGTTATGCCCCACGGGGCAGAGTATGGCGGGGGAGGGGACGCGATGCAATTGGGGATATTGAATTGAGTGGCACTGGTGCAAAGCTTTGTTGCCCTGCACCAGTGTGTCGCCCAGATAAGCGTATTTCGTTATTCCACAGTAATGGTGATCTGTTCGCTGACCATCTGTGGGCCAAAAGGCACATGACCGGCATCGCCAAAGACCATCTGAATGGTGTGCGTGCCAGCAGGCAGGTCGAGCATGGCCTCTGTCTGGCCCGCACCATAGTGGATGTGGTTTTCATCGGCCAAAAGCCCGAACTGCCACTCTTCTTCCCCATCCGGGCCTTCACCCATTGGGGCCCGATTGACCAGCAAATGATGGTGGCCCGTGCCTTCGCGGTCTGTTCCGGCTGGGGCAACGCCCATCCCACTTAGCCCCATTTGCACAAGAACAGGCCCTGAAACAGTGTCGCCGTCTTCAAGATTTATGAAATAGACATAGGCCCCCTCTGTTGCCTCCCATGCCAAATGGCCATCTGCGTTAGCCGCAACACCAAGACCAAATGTTGCGACCGTAGCTATACCAAGAAGTGATTTCATCTTTTTTCCTCCATACGTTATGCCAGACAGGCTGACAGTTAGGTAACAATTGAGCGGACCGTTCTATTCGTAAGTTTTTTCAGAAATCGTCTGGTCTCTCAGAGGTGCAGCAAGGCTTACCGGAAGTTTATCCGCGTTTGTGGCGCTTTGCGCTGACACTGACCGGACAGAGGCAGGCGGCCGATGATCTTGCGCAGGCAACCGCGTTGCGCGCGCTGGAACAGGCGGGCAAATTTCAACCCGGCACCCATCTTGACCGATGGCTTCTTGTGATGGCGCGGCGTGTGTGGCTTAACGAGCTACGCAGCGCCCATACCAAAAATAGTCAGGGTTTTGTGCCGATTGAAGAGGTCGCACCGGTTGCGCCCGGGGGAGATGCGGAAACGAATATTTTCGCACGGCAAGTGTTAAATCAAGTGATGGCCCTGCCCGAGGCACAGCGCGAAACAGTTCTGCTTGTCTATGTCGAAGGGTATAGCTACCGCGAAGCGGCTGAGATACTTGATGTGCCAATTGGCACTGTGATGAGCAGATTGGCTGCAGCGCGTGGCAAACTGGCCAATGCGATGCCAACAAAGGACGGGAAGTGAAATGACCAAGGCTATTTCAGACGAAACCCTGACCGCCTTTCTGGATGGCGCACTAGGCCCGAAAGAACAGGCAGAGTTTGAAACCGCTTTGGCGGACAGCCCCGACTTGCAAGATCGGCTGGCAAGGCTTGATGCTCCGCTTGCGCCTTTGCGACAAGGGTTTGATGCGTTGCTGGACCAATCGCCGGCGATGCCATCACATTTGCATGCAGCCAAACCAGAAGGGATGGCGTGGCGTCAGCTAGCGGCCGTGTTGGTGCTTGGGGTTGGTCTGGGCGCAGGCGCCATTTGGATGCACGATAGGAACGCAGCGCCTGATTGGAAGCTTGCCGTCGCCCAATATCAAGTGCTTTATGTGCCGCAAACACTGGCGATTCCGGCCCCAGATGACGCGACGCGGCAACAGCAATTGTCAGTGGTGTCCGACGCGATCGGCGTGGATTTGAGCCCTGCTGGTGTGGCGTCAGGCCTCAATTTCCGTCGCGCACAGCAATTGGGGTTTGAAGGTGCCCCGCTGATCCAGATTGCATATCTGTCGGAGGATAATCAGCCCTTCGCGTTTTGCGTGACAGAGGTGGATGCCGCAGACAGCGCGCCAAGCGCAACCGTACTGGCCGGCCTGGCGGGGGCGCATTGGGTTGAAGATGGCAAAGGCTACCTCATCATCGGGGGCGATGACCTTGGCCGAGTGACAGCCTTGGCAGGCGAATTACGATCACAGCTTTAATCCTTGTAGAGCAGCTTGTGCGCTTGGGTTAGCGGGCTGTAAATACCACCCTCGGCTTTGCGAAATACCGACAGTCGCAAAAGATTTGCGAAGGTCCTGCGCTGTTGCGTGACTAATTTAGCCAAGCGGGTCTAAGGCTGCCATAGGCCTGCAGGCTTGGTGAAAGACCCCCCCGAAACGCCTGCGTCACCATCCCACTTGACCGCCCCTCAAAACCCCCTCATATCCCTGTCATGACAGAGCTTTCGCATATCCGTAACTTCTCCATCGTGGCCCATATCGACCACGGCAAATCGACGCTGGCTGACCGCCTGATCCAATCCACCAATACCGTGGCGGATCGCGATATGAAGGCGCAGCTGCTGGATAGTATGGATATCGAACGCGAACGCGGGATCACCATCAAGGCCAACACTGTTCGTATCGACTATAACGCGGATGACGGGCAGGATTATGTGCTGAACCTGATCGACACCCCCGGCCACGTCGATTTTGCCTACGAGGTCTCACGCTCGATGCGCGCCGTTGAAGGCTCGCTGCTGGTGGTCGACAGCACCCAAGGGGTCGAGGCGCAGACGCTCGCCAATGTCTATCAAGCCATTGATGCCGATCATGAAATCGTCCCTGTTTTAAACAAGATCGACCTGCCTGCGGCGGAATGTGACCGGGTGGCGGAACAGATCGAAGACGTGATCGGGATCGACGCCTCTGGCGCCATTCAGGTCAGCGCCAAGACCGGCATCGGCATCAAGGAAACGCTGGAGGCCATCGTCAACCTGCTCCCCCCGCCGACAGGTGACCGCGATGCGCCGCTGAAAGCGATGCTGGTCGACAGCTGGTATGACAGCTACCTCGGCGTCATCGTGTTGGTGCGCATCATCGACGGGGTGATGAAGAAGAACGACCGCGTCAAGTTCATGTCCAACGGCACGGTGCACGGGATCGACAAGATCGGCGTGTTCCGCCCGCAAATGCAGGATGTGGCGGAACTGGGGCCGGGCGAGATCGGGTTCATCACCGCCTCGATCAAACAGGTGCGCGACACGCGGGTGGGCGACACGATCACCTCGGAACGCAAAGGGACGGAAGAGGCGCTGGACGGGTTCAAACCTGCGCAGCCGGTGGTGTTCTGCGGGCTCTTCCCTGTCGATAGTTCCGAATTCGAAGACCTGCGCGACGCGATTGAGAAACTGGCGCTGAACGACGCCTCTTTCAGCCACGAGATGGAGACGTCAGCCGCCCTCGGCTTCGGCTTCCGCTGCGGCTTCTTGGGGCTGCTGCACCTCGAGGTCATCCGCGACCGGATCGAGCGGGAATATAATATTGAGCTGATCACGACCGCCCCCTCCGTCATCTACCACGTCTACATGCGCGACGGCGAAATGATCGAACTGCACAACCCCGCCGACATGCCCGATATGACTCATGTGGACCACTTGGAAGAACCGCGGATTAAGGCGACGATCCTTGTGCCCGATGACTACCTCGGCGATGTGCTGAAACTCTGCCAGGACCGACGGGGGGTACAGCAGGACCTGACCTATGCAGGGTCGCGCGCGATGGTGGTCTATGACCTGCCGCTGAACGAGGTGGTGTTCGACTTCTACGACCGGCTGAAATCGGTGACCAAGGGCTATGCGTCTTTTGATTATCAGATGACGGGCTACCAACAGGACAATCTGGTGAAAATGTCGGTGCTGGTGAACGACGAACCCGTCGATGCGCTCTCAATGATGGTGCACCGCGACCGGGCCGAAATGCGGGGGCGGGCGATGGTCGAAAAGCTCAAAGACCTGATCCCCCGCCACATGTTCAAAATCCCGATCCAGGCGGCGATTGGCGGCAAAGTCATCGCGCGCGAGACGCTATCCGCCATGCGCAAGGACGTGACGGCGAAATGCTACGGCGGGGACGCGACGCGGAAACGGAAACTGCTGGACAAGCAGAAGGCCGGTAAGAAAAAGATGCGGCAGTTCGGGAAAGTGGATATCCCGCAGGAAGCGTTTATTTCCGCTCTTAAAATGGACAGCTAGCAGGCCATTTTTGGAGCGCGTGCGGGAAAGCGTTTGGCGCAGCCAAATGCGGCCGCACTTGGTTGCGGGTACGTGTGGAGTTGAAGGTGGACGGGTGCTCTCCTTGGCGAAACGGATCGTTCGATGTAACTAGCCGATCCTCACGAAGTCGGGCATGGTTGGGGTGCAGGAGCTGATGCGTGAAAAGTAGGTCGCTATTACTAATCCAAGAATTCTCGATCCAATTCGAGCTTCCTAATCAGCAGATCTAGCTCGTCCACGCCAAATGGGCCTGTGATTAAGAGACGGTACTTGGAGGATTTAGATAGCCTTCCGCTGGATACTTCCTCTTCACCGTCTGCCATAGGTATAACTGTATTCCCTCGTTCAACGCCCTTGGCAATGTGATTTAAGTCGGTATCGCTGTTGGCGTCATCACTCCGCTCAATCGCGGAACCCGAATGGGCTGTTGTTTCGGTTGGAGCGTCAGCGGTGTCCCAAAATCTGGCAAAGTCAGCGGAGATAAGGAAATCCTGCGCCGCATTGACAGCCGATTTCTTAAGGAAACCTCGCTCTACCAAATTGAATTCAAGATTAGCCTGACTGGGCTTTGACTCGTATTCCTCCAGTAGTTCCGAGTATAACACAGGATTACGCACCGCAGTTCTTAGCGCCTCTCGGTATTCTTTAGAGTTTTCATCTTTCATTAGCAGAGTGACGGCAAGAGTTGAGACCCTTAACTCGTCGCCGCTGCCTTCAATCAATCCAAAATGGCGCAAAGCCCCAATTTTTGTTGCGGATGCACCACTTATTCCAGAATAACCTAGATGAGATGCAAGAACCTCACGAGACATCTTATTTCTTGTTTCAATTTCAAAGACTTGCCTCATTTCCCCCACGGCTTCTTTAAGGTTTATTCCCGGGTGCTTTGGGCTTCGAGATCTTGGTTCAGACATTTTTGGTCGCCTTTTTTGCTGTCAATACCTCGGCAAGATGAACTTATACCAAGAATAAGTCAAGTATATCTTGACTTTTCCAAGAATCTGAGTATATTGATAGCATGGGACGAAAAAACCCACCCCTTTTGAGGGCGGGTCTCGTCAGCGAATAAACCCGTCTCGCTTGAGCGCGGATCAAATGCTAAGTTATGTGGAAATTTCTTATCGCATTTTTTCCGAAGCAAATCAAGGGCTCACCTCTAACAGGGAGCCAGCTTATGGTTTTTGTACGTGCATATACGCGCGTCCGTTTCGGACGCGTTGAGCAAGTGTGTTCGCATTTCCGCTCTTATCCTAACTAAAGAGCTTTGAGCACAAGCAAGCTGGGTGAAGCGTTAGCCACTCAGCTTGTATAAAGATTGTCACGGCGGCGACGTGCCGCCGTGATTAGAAAGAGCCGTGGGCTGAGCAAAAGCCACTCGTTATGAAGCTATCTAGCTGCGGTCCGCGTGACCGATCGGCGTGTTGTCGGTTCAAATTGAGTGGGTTGCATCCACCCTACAGACTTTTTTCCAAGCCTCCTCATCCACCGCCTTCAACCGCTTGAGCGCCGCTTCCGCCTCTGCCCGCAGCGCTGCTTTCGTGGCGCCTTTCACTTCCTCCACCTTTTCCACCAGCTTGTCGATCTCGGGTAGGGGCGTGTCGGTGGCCGCCGACAGCGCCTGCAAGGCCTCCAGCACTTTGCCCAATTGTTTGCCGTAGCTCGCGACCTCGCGCGCAATTTATGCGATCAACGATGATAGCGCCATGATCGTGCGATTTCTAGAATGCCGGCTGCGATGTACGCCAGAAATAGGGCGTGACGATTATCATAAATAAATGAATCCGGAGAGAGATACGGTGCAAGAAAGAAGAGCGCGAACCATACGATTGGTACCCAGACCGCTGCGATGCGCAGTGTAGCTTTCAAACTACGAGGTGGTTTCTTATTCTTCACAAGGTGTTCCGTATCAAAGAAGTCAATTCTTGGTCAAATAGCACATGAAACACTCCCACGTCACATCCCCGCAAACGGGCGCGCGGATCACGGTGGACCCCGGCGTTTCGATTTCCAGATTGGCTTGTTTATCGGTTTTCGCGTTCGACCGCAGGGAGAGGCAGCGAAAGACCGATCCATCGCGAAGTCGAAACGCCCGTGATGTCAAAAGACGTCAGCATGGCAATACTCCTGTTTCAAATGCCGGAAGTATCGCTGCAGTGCAGAAAACCTGTCAAGCCGTAAGCCGCCGCTGTACGTACAGCTTCTGTACAGCATCTGTACGGGATCTTTACGCCAGAAAAGCGTTCACCGCCGCTGCGAATTCGCGCGGCTTTTCGGCATGCAGCCAGTGCCCCGCGCCGGGGATTTTGGCGAATTTCGCGGCAGGGAACAGCGCCTTGATTGTGGGCCGCGCGTCGCGCTGCACGTAGTCGGAGTTAGCCCCGGACAGGAACAGGGTGGGGCCATCGAACTGGCCGGAGACCTGCGGGAAGCCAATGATCTTATCCATCTCGGCGGCCAGCACATCGAGGTTCAACCGCCAGCGTTTCTCTTTCAGATCAAGGCTTTGCAGCAGAAAGTCATCCACCCCCGGTTCCAGATCACCCAGTTGTGCCTTGGCCTCTGCCCGGTTGGAGACAGCGTCCAAATCAACGCGCCGCATAGCTTCAATGGGCCCCATCTGGCTGTGGCCATAGGTCACCGGCGCGATGTCCGCGACGATCAACCTGTTGACAAGACTGGGGTTTTTCAGCGCCAAGACCATCGCGGCCTTGCCCCCCATCGAATGCCCCAGCACATCCGCAGGCCCGTCCAGCACGCCCGCCAGATCATCTGCAAGGTCCTGATAAGAATGGGAATTACCCCAAAAACTGCCCGCGTGATTGCGCATATCAACAATCACCACAGGGCGCACCTCTGACAGCCGTTTGGCCAAGACCCCCCAATTGCGCGCCGACCCAAAGAGCCCATGCGCAATCAGCAAGGGCGGCCCTACAGGCCCGTCATATGTGACCGTGTTCAACATGCATCTTATTGCTACCCTTCTGCGCGCGCAGGTGCCAGAGGGATTGAGCATTGCGCCGCGACCATTTACCGGGTCCGCCATGGCAAAGACGTTGCAAGAGATGGTAGATGAGGTGCGCGCGGGGCTGGAGGCGCAAATGCGCATCCGCGGCCGCACGCTGGATGCGCAAATCCGTAAAGCCGGGCGCAGTTTGCCCCGGCGCGTGCGGTCCGATGCCACTTACCTTGCGCAAGGCGTGGCCTTGGCCGAGAACCCCAAACTGGCCCGTATGGTTGATATGGCCAAAGCGCGCCAGGCGCATCGCAATGTGTTGGCGCATCTGGAAACGGTGGACTTGGCCGCGCAACGCCGGGATGCTGCCTTTAACATGATCGCTTCGATCGCTTTTGCCTTGCTGACGACAGGGATCCTGGTGCTGTTCGTGTTATGGGCACGCGGGTTTATCTGAGGGGGCGGCCCCATAGTGAGACGACCAAGGTGTGCTGTCGGAAAGCGCTTGGATGATCAAGGTGAAACTCAATCACCATTGATCACATCAGCAGCGCTTTTGCATTCCTAACATGCCGTTCAATCAGCTTTTTTTGCAGCTTGCCTGAAGGGATGTATCGCGCAGGTTTGGGGGTATAGCCAAGGTCAGCAATTTCGGGAAACATCGCCAGAATTTCGTCGCGTGTTTCCCGGCTGACGCCCTTCAATGCCTCAGGGCCTGTATAAAAGCTCTCGGTCGGTGCCGCCTCAGCATAGATGATTTCATGTCGATCAAACAGAAGGTGGAAATAGGTCACCTCTGTCGCGGTTTCGTCTACAAACACCCCCGGCAGTTCCGTAAGCTTGATGGCTGCAATCAGGGCTTCTGCTTGCCCAAACATGCGTTCTGCAATCCTTGACCTCACCAACATCCGATGTTGGGGCGAAACCCAAAGATCACGTTCCGGCAGGCCACCACCAAGTGCGCCGGCCATGATACGCACTGGCCGCAGCTTGGGATTGGCAAGCAAGTCAGCCGTGTCAAATCTACGCGTAAACACGCGCCAAAGAGAAAGCTGCCTTGCTTGGCTGCCGATAATGATGTCGCCTTTGGCAAGTGTCTCAACCGCCCGTTTGCCAGCATCAGTCTGGATCATTGTACCTGCGCAAAAACACGCGACAAAGTCGCTAAATTCTCTTGAGTTCGCACCTGTTGGATTGATCTCAGAGGTCACGGTCAGAACGGTGCCGGCAGGCGGTATGTTCCCTTCCCAGAAAACAGCGTCGGGGATTTCATTGTTGGTGTTTGGTGAGAAATTAAAACTTGTCATCGTGTAGCTGTTTCCGTCGGAACCGCTGAAAACGATGGTGTATGTTGGCGTTACAATCTGGCCGGGGCTATAGCTGATCCCATCAAATGTGACTGAGTTTACCAGTGTCTGATTTGATTGTGCTTCATCAAAACTCGCATTTGTTGGGTCATTGACCGTGACAAACGCGGTTTCACCGCCTCCGTTCCAGGTGATCTGATCGCCGTTCACAAGATCAGATCGAAACGTGCTGTCCTCTGCGGGCAGAAATCCGGGGTTTTGGGGGTTGGTCAGATTATCTGCAGCGAAAATGAGAAAGCTAAACTGAGGCAAGTTGCTGTCCCCTGGTTCTATCCATCACATTTACCGCCAAAGCAGTGGATGGTTTCACTTTTGTCCGCACCATGCCTCATGCAAACAGGTAGCGTACAAGTGTCGTTTAACCTTGCGCGTCTCAAAGGGTTGTTATGCGCCACGTGTTCTTCATTGGTGAAAGCATAGCTGGCAAAGCGGGTTTTGGCTACCGTCCCTTTTGCGGGACTGCCTTTGGAAGGGCCGCCGCCCGTCCCGCAAAGAACCGGTCGCGGCCCGGCGGTTCAGCCGGGCCCAAATGCGTTAAAGCGCAGGGTAAATTGGAAAACGGTCGCAGAGCGCCTCGACCTCGGCCCGAACTTTGGCTTCGACCGCGCCGTTGTTGTCTTCACCGTTGGCCGCCAGCCCTTCGGTGACTTCCACGATCCAATCAGCGATTTGGCGGAATTCCGGCTCGCCGAAACCACGTGTCGTCCCTGCGGGCGATCCGAGGCGGATGCCGGATGTGACCATCGGCTTTTCGGGGTCAAAGGGGATGCCGTTTTTGTTGCAGGTGATATGCGCGCGGCCCAAGGCCTTTTCAGTTGTGTTGCCCTTTACGCCTTTGGGTCGCAGATCAACCAGCATGACATGGGTATCGGTGCCACCGGTGACGATATCCAGCCCGCCTTTCATCAGCTGATCTGCTAGCGCTTGGGCGTTCTTGATGACCTGTTCCTGGTACGTCTTGAACTCAGGGCGAAGGGCCTCGCCAAAGGCGACGGCCTTGCCTGCAATCACATGCATCAGCGGTCCGCCCTGGATGCCGGGGAAGATGGCAGAGTTGCATTTCTTGGCGATAGTTTCATCATTCGTGACGATCATGCCACCGCGTGGACCGCGCAGAGTTTTGTGCGTTGTTGTCGTCGCCACATGCGCGTGGGGGAAAGGCGAGGGGTAGAGGCCGCAGGCCACAAGACCCGCGAAGTGGGCCATATCGACCAAGAGGTAAGCACCGACGCTATCCGCAATCTCGCGCATTTTGGCAAAGTCGATGATGCGGGGGATGGCGGAGCCACCGGCGATGATCATCTTGGGTTGGTGTTCGGTGGCCAGTCGCTGCACCTCATCATAATCCAGCATGCTGTCTTGCTGGCGCACGCCGTATTGCACCGCGTTGAACCATTTGCCAGATTGGTTCGGTTTCGCACCATGGGTCAGGTGGCCGCCAGCATCCAGTGACATGCCAAGGATCGTGTCACCCGGTTGCAGCAGGGCTTGGAAAACGCCTTGGTTGGCCTGGGAACCAGAGTTTGGTTGCACATTCGCAAATTCGCAGTTGAACAGCTGCTTGGCACGTTCAATGGCGAGGTTTTCGGCCACGTCCACGTGATCACACCCGCCATAGTAGCGGCGACCGGGATAGCCTTCGGCGTATTTGTTCGTCATCACACCACCTTGCGCTTCCATCACGGCGGCGCTGACGATGTTTTCGGACGCAATCAGCTCAATCTCTTTGCGCTGGCGTTTGAGTTCCGCCTGCATCGCGGCGTGGATTTCCGGGTCGCGGGTATCCAGTGTTTCGGTGAAAAAGCCGTTGTCGCGGACGGTGACGTTCATGGGTGCATCCCCCCTAAAGGTGCCTGAAAGTACAAAACTCGCGCTCTCATACCCTATGACAGCCGTGGTCAAAAGCATCAAAACGACCAAGACGATTATGAGGCCGTCACATCGGGTTTCGTATCGGCGGCTTGCGTTTCCGTGCTGATAACCGCACAACTTATGGG
>JBCAZI010000051.1:0-23293 GCA_038533095.1 Pseudomonadota bacterium | reverse complement strand
TTGATCTGCTGCGCAGTTGCGGGCACAGCGGCTCCTGCTGTGATAAGCAGGAGTGGTAAAAATGCATGCTTCATGCGCTTATCCGCAAATTGGTGCTGTCAAAGCGATACCCGCCATTGCCGCGGCGCAGCAAGGCTGAGCGGAATTATGCTCAGGGTTGTCGCCCGGAAACCACAATCGCTCGGTCGATGACGCGTTGATAGGTCTATGCGATGTCGGGCGCGTCTTCTTCGTCATCCCCTTGATCGGCGATCCAGGCGACGCTGACGACGGTTTCACCCTTGCCGGTGTCGAACACTTTCACACCGCCTGCACCACGTGAGCGGAAGGAAATCCCCTCAATCGGGACACGGATGGATTGGCCCGTCGATGTCACCAGCATGATCTGATCAGACAGATCAACCGGGAAAGATGTGACCAAGGGCCCACCTCGCATCGCCTTATCCATCGCCGCCACACCCATGCCGCCGCGACCACGGACGGGGTAATCATGGCTGGACGACAGCTTACCAGACCCCTGCGCTGTGATCGTCAGGATCAGGTTTTCAGCCGCAGACATTTCGGCATAGCGTTCCTGGCTGATCGCGCCCGGCGTTGCATCCTCTTCGTCATCCACTTCAGCATCGTCCGCTAAGCCTGCCATGGCACGGCGCATTTTCAGATAGGCGGCGCGTTCTTCCGCTTCGGCCTTGAAGTGGCGGATGATGGACATGGAGACGACTTTGTCATCGCCCTGCAGCTTGATGCCGCGCACACCGACCGAGCTGCGCGAGTTGAACACACGCACGTCGGTCGCAGGGAAGCGGATGGCACGACCCGAGTCCGTGACCAACATCACATCATCATCATTGGATGCGATGCGCGCGTTGATCAGCGTTGTCTCGGCGTGTTCATCATCGAACTTCATCGCGATCTTGCCGTTACGCATGACATTGGTGAAATCCGACAGCTTGTTGCGGCGCACGGTCCCGGCGGACGTTGCGAAGACAACTTGCAGGTCATCCCATTCTTCCTCTGGCCTGTCGACCGGCATGATGGCCGCAATAGACACGCCCTGTGGGATCGGCAAGATATTCACAATCGCCTTGCCTTTCGCCGTGCGGCTGCCTAGTGGCAGGCGCCATGTTTTCAGCTTGTAGACCATACCATCGGTCGTGAAGAACAACAGCTGTGTGTGGGTGTTGGCGACAAAGAGGGTGGTGACCACATCCTCTTCCTTCGTAGCCATCGACGACAGCCCCTTGCCACCACGCCGCTGCGCGCGGAAATCTGCAAGGGCGGTCCGTTTGATGTAACCGCCAGAGGTGACGGTCACGACCATGTCCTCTTTCTCGATCAGATCTTCGTCTTCCATATCGCCCGACCAGTCGACGATTTCGGTACGGCGGGGCACGGCAAACAGCTCGCGCACCTCATGCAGCTCATCACGAATGATCTGCATGATGCGTTCGCGCGAGCTGAGAATTTCGAGGTATTCGCGTATTTTACCGGCCAGTTCCTGCAACTCATCCGTCACTTCCTTGACGCCAATCTGCGTCAGGCGTTGCAGGCGCAGTTCCAGAATGGCACGGGCCTGTGTCTCTGAAAGGTTATAGGTCCCGTCTTCATTGGCCGTATGGGTCGGATCATCGATCAGCTTGATATATTCAAGGATGGCCTCCGCAGGCCAACGCCGCGCCATCAGGCTTTCGCGTGCCTCTGCCGCATCAGCAGAGGAGCGGATGGTCGCGACAACTTCGTCGATATTGGTGACGGCGACAGCCAAACCGCACAGGATATGGCTGCGTTCGCGTGCCTTGCGCAGTTCAAACGCAGTGCGGCGGGCGACAACCTCTTCCCGGAAGGTGATGAAGGAATTGAGGAAGGCGTAGAGTGTTAGCTGTTCAGGCTTGCCGCCATTCAGCGCCAGCATATTGCAGCCGAAATAGGTTTGCATCGGGGTGAAACGGAACAGCTGGTTCAGCACGACCTCCGCGGTCGCATCGCGCTTTAGTTCAACAACCACCCGCACGCCGTTGCGATCAGATTCGTCCTGCACATGGGCGATGCCTTCGATCTTCTTGTCGCGCGCGGCCTCCGCGATTTTGTCGATCATTGCGGCCTTGTTCACCTGATAGGGGATCTCATTGATGACAATCGCATAGCGATCCTTGCGCAATTCCTCGACCGTGGTTTTTGCACGCACCACAACGGATCCGCGCCCTTCGATATAGGCTTTGCGTGCACCGGACCGGCCGAGGATGATGCCGCCAGTCGGAAAATCGGGGGCAGGGATGTACTCGATCAACTCTTCAATCGACATATCGGGGGTGTCGATCAGGGCGAGCGTGGCATCAATGACCTCGCCCAGGTTGTGGGGTGGGATATTGGTGGCCATACCCACGGCAATACCGCCCGCGCCATTGACCAGCATATTGGGGAAGCGTGACGGCAGAACCGATGGCTCACGTTCTTTGCCGTCGTAATTGTCCATGAAATCAACGGTATCTTTCGACAAATCGTTGGTCATATAGGCCGCGACTTTGTCTAGCCGCGATTCAGTATAGCGCATGGCGGCAGCACCATCGCCATCCATAGAGCCAAAGTTTCCCTGACCGTCGATCAAGGGCAGTGACATGGAGAAATCCTGCGCCATCCGCACCAGCGCATCATAGATCGCGCTGTCACCATGCGGGTGATAGGACCCCATCACGTCGCCCACGGATTTCGCCGACTTGCGATAGGATTTATCGGCCGTGATCCCCTTTTCATACATCGAATAGATGATGCGGCGGTGCACAGGTTTCAGACCGTCGCGCAGGTCAGGAATGGCCCGCGACACGATGACGCTCATTGCGTAGTCAAGATAGCTGGTGCGCAGCTCGTGTTCGATTGTCACCGATGGGCCGTCAAACGTCGGGCGCATTGGCGGCATTTCGTCATCGTTTTCAGGTGTTTCTGGGGTGTCGTTCACGTGATCTGCCTGTCGAATTTGAGACTGCTATATTTGGTTGTCACCACTCTATCAGACACTTGATATTGGGTGCAACGACGGATGCGCGCACCCTTTAGCAGCCGGGCACGTATGCTGCTAATACATTGTTTTCGTTGACAAAAATAACGCGGTTGCGCTGATATCATTCCAATGCAGTCGCGCAAGAGGAAAATCAATGTCTTCAGAAACCGAAATGATGCTGGCAGGATATGGGCTGACCACGGCGGAAATGTACTATCACATGCCCGATCACCCACATGTACTGAACACATTTGTTTGGCAGGATTACGACCGTGCACCTGATCACGATAAGCTGTTGAATTTCATTAGCTTTTGGCACGAAGAATTAGACGGCCCGCTGCATTCGGTGCGTTTTGTGCATCGTAAGATGATCAGCCCGGGCAAATGGCGCAACGTGACCGGCGAATTCAACTATCACGAGGGTTCCGGCCCTCTGGCCTAGAATTGCCCTGGCGTTGGCTGCGGGATCACAGGAATGTTGCTAGGGGTTGGCGTACAGGCCGCTACTGTCAGTAAGGTGATGATAACAATCAGTGTTTTTTGCATTTGCTTACCTTTGTCTTCCGCGCGCAGATTAGCCGGACTGGCGATGATAGCAAATAGGTTACCTCGCGTTCGCTATTTTCCGCTTAACGCGCGCGTTTGATCATCCCAAACAGGTCGCGCGGGTCATCAGGATCGGCGATGAGGTCCAGATCAATGTAGAACGGGGTCTCTTTGATCCGCTGGTGTACGTAGCGCAGGGCGCTGAAATCCTCTATCGCAAAACCCACACCATCAAACAGCGTCACTTCACTTGCCGATTGCCGCCCCGTTTGCGCGCCTGTGATGACCTGCCACAGCTCGGTCACCGGGTGATCCTCCGGCATCTGCTGGATTTCACCTTCAATCCGCGTCTGCGGCGGGTATTCGACGAAAACGGATGAGCGCGCGACGATATCGCGGTGCAATTCAGTTTTGCCGGGGCAATCGCCGCCGATGGCGTTGATATGCACGCCAGCGCCAACCATGTTGTCGGTCAGGATCGTCTGCATGTCCTTGTCAGCGGTGGCCACGGTGATCACATCCGCGCCCTCAATCGCCTCTTCTGGCGTTGCGCAGGGGGTGATCTGAAACCCCAGCCCAGACAGGTTTTTCATACATTTTTCGGTTGCAGCGCTGTCAATGTCATAAAGTCGGATATTGTCGATCCCGCAGACCGCTTTGATCGCCAGACATTGGAATTCAGACTGTGCGCCATTGCCAATCATCGCCATTGTTTTGGCATCAGGCGAGGCAAGATGCTTGGTCGCGACCGCTGACATAGCCCCAGTGCGCAGGGCCGTCAGGATCGTCATTTCAGAAAACAAAATGGGATAGCCGCTGTCGACATCAGACAACACACCAAAGGCCGTGACCGTTTGCAGCCCTTCTTTCATGTTCTTGGGGTGCCCGTTGACGTATTTGAACCCGTAAAGTTCACCGTCCGAAGTTGGCATAAGCTCGATCACGCCCACGTCTGAATGGCTGCCGAGGCGGGGTGTTTTGTCAAACAGCTCCCACCGTGCGAAATCAGCCTCAATCTCTTGCGCCAAATCGGCCAGAAATGCCTCGATCCCGATATGATGCACCAGACGCATCATGTTATCGACGCTGACGAATGGCACCATGGCCAGTTTGGATGCTTTCAGGCTCATTGCTTGTCTCTTGTTGGGCGGTCAAATACGCGGCGACCGAGGAGTGAGGCGGTCAGATCGACCATCAGGTTCGCAGTCTTGCCGCGATCATCGAGGAAAGGGTTCAGTTCGACGAGGTCGAGAGATGTGACCAGATCACTGTCTGACAGGATTTCCATCACCAAATGACCTTCGCGGACGGTCGCACCGCCCGGCACGGTTGTGCCAACGGCAGGCGCGATAGAGGGATCAAGGAAGTCGACGTCGAGGGAGACGTGCAACATGCCATTCACCGCCGCCACGCGCTCAAGAAAGGCTTTCAGGGGTGCGCTAATCCCTTCTTCGTCGATGCGACGCATATCGACCAGCATCACATCCGCATCGGCTAAGATCGCGTGCTCGGCCGCATCCACCGACCGCAGGCCAATCATGCAGATGTTTTGGGTTTCGACCTTGGCGGGCAGGGGTGGGAAAGCCTCAAACCCTGCGCGGCCGGTGACATAGCCCACCGGTGTGCCGTGCAGGTTGCCGCTGTCTGTCGTCTCAGGCGTGTGAATGTCGCTATGCGCGTCCAGCCATAGCGCAAACAAGGGGCGCCCTTCCTTTTGCGCATGGGCGGCCATACCGGCCACTGTGCCTGCGGCGAGCGCATGATCGCCGCCCAGAAAAATCGGCATGCCGCGTTCCGCTGTGTCTTGGGCGACAGCCATGAGCGTATGCGCCCAACCGACATTTTCGGCCAGTTTATGGACTAACGGGTTCACAGGTTCAGCGACAGAGACGTCTTTCGGGCTTAGGTTGCCTAAATCTTCAACCGTATGTCCCAGTTTGGTAATCGCCTCAGCAATCCCGGCGGTGCGGTAGGCGTCCGGGCCCATCAGGCAACCTTGGCGGCGTTTGCCACAGTCGACGGGTGCCCCGACCAATATGCAGTGTTTTTGTGTCATGGGCGTAGTGTTGTGCAAAATAGGGGGTGGGTTAAGCAGACAAATTGTGCAAAATGTGCATGGAATATCCAAATTGGGCGATCACAATGGACGAAACGGACGGTCACCTGATTGCCGCGCTCAAACGCAACGGGCGCGCATCCTTATCAGAACTCGCCGATCAGCTTGGCGTGACCCGCAGCACGGTCCGCGTACGGCTGGATAAGCTGGTGCAAGGGGGTGAGATTGCGGGGTTTACAGTGCTCACCCGCTCTGATGTGCGGCCTGACCCGGTACGCGGGTTGATGATGCTGGAAATCGCCGGGCGTGGGGCTGAAAGATCAATGAAGCAACTTCAGCGCATGCCGGAGGTGCAAGCGGTCCATTCGACCAATGGGACATGGGATCTGATTGCTGAGATTGGGACCGATACGCTTGAACATTTCGATCAGGTGTTGTTCGCCATCCGCCGGATGGAGGGGGTTACACGGTCCGAGACGAACCTGCTGCTGTCGACCCGGCGCTAATGCGGATGGCAATGATCCAGCCCAGCATCAGGCCAAAGGAGGCAATCGCGTTCCAGCTGGCCATCGACAGGGTCAGGAATTCCCAGCTTACCTGATCGCACATCACCAAACGAGGACCAGTGACGGAAAGCAGATCAGCTCCACTCAGCCCTTCGAGCGCGCTGCCACCTGAACAGGTGCTGGGCCCTTCCCACCAATCGCGCTCTACCCCGGTATGAAAGACACCAATGGCACCGGTTGTTGCGGAAGCCAAAGCACCCAGCGCAGGCAAGAACCGCCCCGGTATTTTTAGCGCAATCAACCCAATCACAATCGCGGCCATATGCGGCCAGCGCTGCCAAAGGCACATTGCACAGGGTGGGTATCCCAAAGCTTGGAACAGATAGGCCCCGGCCAACAAGGCGGCAGAGCCACCCGCAGACAATGTGATCATCAGGTTCCGGGTCATAGCAAGCCGACCATCGCAAACCCGCCAATCAGCAGCACGCAAAACAGGATGAACATTAACCCAAGCCGCTTTTCGATGAAATCACGAATAGGGGCGCCGAACTTCCACAGCAAGGCGGCGACCAGAAAGAACCGCAAGGCGCGCGCAAAGATCGAGGATACGATAAAGACGGATAGCGGCAGGCCAGTGACACCAGATGCGATGGTGATCACTTTGAAGGGTAAAAAGGTGACGCCAGCGACAACAACGGCCCATGCGCCATATTCGTTAAAGACAGCGGACATCTCTTCAAAACTGTCCGCCTTGCCATAGATCTCCAGGATTGGCTGGCCGACGCTCTCCATCAAGACCGCCCCGATGTAATAGCCCAGCAAAGCACCTGCGACCGACGCCACCGTCGCAATCGCTGCGATCAAAAACGCGCGCGAGGGACGGGCGATGATCATCGGGATCATCAAGACATCAGGGGGGATCGGGAAAAACGAAGATTCCACGAAAGACACGATCGCCAGCGCCCAAAGGGCGTGGGGGGATTGCGCCAGCGAGATGGTCCAGTCGTATAGCCTGCGTAACATGCTTTGCTCTGTTGTTTGATATGCTTAGGCCACGTGGCGCGCGATGCGTCAAGCTTGTGTCGTGCATGAATGTGCCTAAACTCTGCCGCAGCCGATGGGGGGCAATGAAATGAAGTGGCAAGGGCGACGCGGAAGTAGCAACATCGAAGATCGCCGACGGCGCGGTGGAGCGCGCAGGGCAGGGGGTATCGGCGGGATCGCCGGTGTGCTTGTTTTGCTCATCGGTCTTTATCTTGGGGTGGACACCAGCGAATTCGTCGATCTGGGTGGCACGGGCGTACAAACAAGCAGCAGCGCCGAAATCACGCCTGCAGACGAACGTGCCGCGCAGTTTGTATCCGTCACCCTTGCCGACACAGAAGAGGTCTGGGCCGATATTTTTGCCCGCCAAGTGGGTCAGCCTTATCAGCCGCCCACGCTGGTGCTTTTCAAAGGGCAAACCCGTTCGGCCTGTGGTGGGGCCAGTGCGGCGACGGGGCCATTTTATTGCCCCCCAGAACGAAAAGCCTTTCTGGATACTGCTTTCTTCACAACGATGCGCGACCAGCTGGGTGCCGGTGGCGATTTTGCCGCGGCCTATGTTGTGGCGCATGAGGTTGCACACCACGTGCAAAACGAGCTGGGCATTTTAGGGCAAGTTAATCAACTGCGTGCGCAGATGTCCCAAGTGGATGCAAATGCACTTACAGTCCGGGTTGAGCTGCAGGCCGACTGCTTTTCAGGCATTTGGGCGCGCGCAGCCCAGATTAAGTTCGGCAGTCTTGAAGAGGGCGATATCGCCGAGGCGATGAATGCAGCCGCGCAAATTGGCGATGACACGTTGCAACGTAACGCAGGGCAGGTCGTGCAGCCCCATACGTTTACCCATGGCACAAGCGCACAAAGGCAGCGCTGGTTCCGCCGTGGATTGGAAAGTGGCAGCCTTGCAGATTGCGATACGTTTTCGACCAACCGATTGTAGCAAAACCCGATTGACGCGCCCGAATAGGCGGACTAGGACAGCGACGGTTGCCGATGTGGCGGAATGGTAGACGCAGGGGATTCAAAATCCCCCGATAGCAATATCGTGAGAGTTCGAGTCTCTCCATCGGCACCAACTTAAGCCACAATGCGTCTTGTCTAATTGGCTTTCGATCCTTGGGTTGTTTGCTGTTTTCCCACCTGCTCCACCCATTCAATTGGGCGAACACTGGGACGAGGCTCAAAGGTGCGCAAAATGACATGCGCAGCCTTTCCAATTTTTCGTCTGGGTAACAAATCACAAATACAAGAAAACGTAATCCGGCAACATGAATGTTTCATCGGTGGTTATGTTGGTAAATACTAGGTCACGCGCATCTTCTATCGTTACACCATTCAATTGCGTGTCTGTTCCGCGATTTTGAATAATCAAAGAACCGTCTTCTTCGACAAGCGAAATTGCATCGAATACATAGCCTTCGGAGGAGCCAACGGGCGACTCAAACACTAGTGTGTCTTCGGAAAGATCAAAGTCTAGGATCGTGTCGTATCCGCCACCACCTTGTAGAACAAATTGATCGGCACCAGAACCACCGACAAATGTATCATCACCCTCACCACCATCGATGAAGTCGTCGCCGCGGCCGCCACGCAGAATATCAGACCCTGTTCCCCCTTCCAAAGTATCGTTGCCGCCCTGACCCCTTAGATCATCATTCCCGTCGCCACCTTGAAGGACATCGTTTCCACCACGCGCTTTGATGATGTCTGCATCATTTGAACCTACGAGTGTTTCAGCATTTCGTGTACCTATAAGATTCGTCATCTTTTTTCCCTTTTTCAGTGAGTTAATAGATTTTAAGACTTCGCTTGCGCTACCAGTCGCGCAATTCCAGTCTGTTCAAATCTTTAGGTTAAAGACGCAGGAGTGGTAGTTGAGTAGGCTCAGGCCACGAACAACGGCCAGTTGTTGCTATGATGACCAATTCTATGCCGACAATAGGCGTGATTTGGCTTTGGATGAGCAATTTTTCGCGGCAGACCAAAGGTTCGAAACGCCCGATTGACACCCATCCCATGAGGCATTGAAACCTGCGTGCCTCCGCGTGACATGACCTGACCGCCAGGATTGCAGCAACAACTTCAGCGATCGGTCAGTTACCGCCACAAATTGTGGCGCGCCCGGATATTGCTACGAAATGAGCGCAATTCAGCCGTCTTTGCTGCAAGTTTATGCGGCAAACATTCCTTTAAGTCACTGTGTGTAGGTTTGGGCTTGCAAAGGCCTTCATCAATTGTCAGGCAGATGGCAGTACGGCGGACAAGCTAATGTGATTGGGTGATCATAGGCCGGTCCATGTAAACCAGATCAAACAGGTCTGGTCCGAACGGTTTGGTAGAATGGCCTATAACCGGCCTGATGTAAGAGTAAGACTGCGATGGCCGGTAGAACCGTCGCATAGAAAAGACAGAGTAGTTCGAAGATGCCGCAGAAATCCCGGGACGGACAGGCAGTGCAGAACATGATGCGTGATCAAGCGGTTGGCGATGTGCCGGCTGACGGGCGCCGCAACGCTGGCGCGCGCGATGATCTGATACCAATCGATGCGGATGTCGATTTCGTCACATTTGATGCCGAGGACCCCGAAGCTGGGATTGTGAGTTTTGCCAACGGTCGCAAGGTTGCCTTTTCCCAGATTGATCAGGTTGTCCCCTGTTTTACACCCGGAACGGCGATTGCGACGCCAAATGGTGAGGTTCTGGTCGAAAAGCTGCGACCCGGTGACCGTATATTAACCCGCGACAATGGTATTCAGACCATCCGTTGGGTTGGCACCAAACGTTTGGATTTCGCTGAACTGAAGGCCGCACCACAACTGCGCCCGATCAAGATATTGGCAGGGTCTTTGGGTGATAACATGCCCGAACGCGACATGCTCGTGTCCCCCAGCCATCGCATGTTGATCGCGTCACATCAGGCTGAGTTTTATTTTAGCCAGACCGAGATATTGGTCGCCGCCCGCCACATGCTGGCGATGGAGCGGGTCGATATGTCGGATCAACCCTATGTTACCTACATCCATATCATGTGTGAGAACCATGAAATTCTGCTCGCCAATGGCGCATGGAGCGAGAGCTTTCAACCCGCTGATTTTGCACTCAAAGGGTTTGACGCAGAGCAGCGCGAAGAGCTTTTCATGCTGTTTCCGGAACTTAAAACTGAAGATGGTGTTGCGGCCTATGGTGCTGCGCGGCGCACATTGAGCAAGCGTGAGTCGAAGCTGTTGTTCAAGGTCTAGATGCCCGCCAAGCTGCCCAAGCGGCTGGGGTATCAAGGTCGAAACGTGCCCGGTTGTCCGGCAATGCCACCAGATAGGTCTGAGCCTTGAGTGGTTTCACAATCGCCTCACCCCCATGGTCACCGTTGAGATTTGCAAAACTTCCGCGCAATGATGCGTCAAACAAAATCGGATGGCCCGGTTTGCCGTCCTCAGTCGCCCCGCGCCAAATCAGGTGGTCCGGCTGCGCGGTGCGCGCATCAAGGACCGCATTGAAATCCTCCGTTTCCAGCGAGATCAGATCCCCAAGCGTGATCATGAAAGCAGGCGCTTGCGGCAATGCGGCCACAGCACCCCGCATCGTGGCGGACATGCCCTCTGCCGCATCTGCCACAGTTAGGATGTTGGCATCGGTTCCTGCAATGGCCTCCCTTCGTCGTTCTGCGTCCGGTGGCAGGGCCACGTAAACGGGCTGCCCAGTTGCTGCAGTGATCACCACTTGTCGGCGCAGCAATGGCAGGCCATCAACATCTTCAAGCAGCTTGTCACGCCCTTGCATGCGTGAAGAGCTGCCACCGGCCAATATCAGGATCGGGATCATCCGCGCATCACCGCGCCGCCCGGGTCAATGAGCGGGGTTGTGATGCGACGGGCAGGGCGCAGTTTGCCCATGATCTCAATCTCAACCTTCATGTCCTCTGTGACCAAGGCACGCGGCACCAGAGCAAGTGCGATGGATTTGCCTGCATGGTGCGAATACCCGCCGGAGGTGCAGAAACCCTGCACTTTGTCGTCGATGAACACCGGCTCATAGGCCACAACATCGGCGTCATCTGCATCAACCTCGAACACAACAGACATGCGGGCAGGGGGATTGGCGCGCTCTGTCTCTGCCGCGGCGCGGCCGATGAAGTCTGCGTTTTTCTTAAAGCTGATAAAGCGGTCCATGCCGGTTTCGGCGGCGGTGTAATCGGGTGAGAATTCCGATAGCCACGAGCCAAAGAAACGGTCCAAACGCAGCGACATCATCGCGCGCATCCCAAACGGCGTGATCCCCAACGGTTGGCCCGCCTGCCACAGCGTCCACCACAATTGCCGCTGGTCCATCGCATCGCAGTAAATCTCATACCCCAGATCGCCAGTATAGCTGACCCGCTGCACGATACAGGCAACCTGTCCGACCACCATGCGACGCACATCCATGAAATTGAGGTCGCTTGCATCCTCGCGTGTGCAAGCAGCCAGCAAGTCTCGCGCTTTCGGCCCGGCAATCTGAAACCCGGTGCGCCGGTCCGAGATATTGGTCACCTGCGCATCCGCCTGCGCGTTCTTGTCAAACCAACGCTGATGGATCGTCTGCGCACCATAGCTTGCTGTAATTTGAAACTCTTCTTCCCCCAGACAAGAGACGGTAAAATCGCCCCAGAGCCTCCCTTTGGGGGATAGCATGGGTGTCAAAGACATGCGCCCCGGTTTAGGGATACGGCCTGCCATGATCCGATCCAGCCAAGCGCGCGCACCCGCGCCCGTCACGCTGAATTTGCCAAAGTTCTGCACCTCGTTGATGCCAACCCCACTGCGCACGGCTTTCACCTCGCGTGCGGTTGCGGCAAAGGCGTCAGAGCGGCGGAAGGTTGGCGTTTCGTAATCCGGCTCTCCGGCTTGCGCGAAATAATTCGGCACCTCGAGACCAAATTGGTGCCCCCAGACCGCGCCTAGGTCGCTGAAGATGTCGTATATCGGCGTCGTGCGATGCGGGCGCGCAGCTAGCAACTCCTCATTGGGGTAACTGACCGAAAAACGGTTTTGGTAGTTCTCGATCACCTTGGGCCGGGTATAGCTCGGCGTGATCCAAGGGCCGTACCGCCCAATGTCCATCGCCGTGACATCCCGCTCGCATTCACCTTCGACCATCCATTGCGCCAGCATTAGGCCGACACCGCCACCCTGACTAAAGCCAGCCATGACACCGCAGGCGGACCAATAGTTCCGCAAGCCCGGCACTGGGCCGACCAATGGGTTGCCATCGGGGGCAAAGGTAAAGGGGCCGTGGATGACGGATTTCACACCTGCGCGTTCCAGCACGGGGAAGCGTTTATAAGCGAAATCAATGGAATCCGCGATTTTATCGAGATTGTCGGGCAAAAGCTCATGACCGAAATCCCATGGCGTGCCATCGACGGCCCAAGGTTCGCAAGGCTGCTCGTAAAAGCCGATGCAAAGCCCGCGGCCTTCCTGCCGCAGATAGCTTTCGCCGGCAGGGTCCATCACATGGGGGTGTTCAGTCTCGCGCTCGTAAATCTCTGGCAGGTCATCGGTGACGATGTACTGATGCTCCATCGGATGCAGCGGCACATATGAACCGGCCATCGCCGCCACCTCCCGCGCCCAAAGGCCGGCGGCATTGACCACATGCTCGGAGTGGACCGTGCCCTTGTCTGTCACAACATCCCATGTCCCGTCAGAGCGTGGGTTTGTTTCAATCACCTTCGTATGCAGCTCAATCGTGGCACCCCCCATCCGGGCTGCTTTGGCATAAGCATGGGTGGTACCGGATGGATCCAAATGCCCGTCCAGTGGATCGTACAGCCCGCCAATGATCCCATCCAGATTGGTGATTGGCGCAATTTTGGCGATCTCCTCAGGGCCAACAATTTCTGTCTCCAGCCCCATGTAGCGGTGCTTGGCCCGCTCTGCGACCAGCATGTCGAACCGGTCCTGATTGTCGGCGAGCGTCACGCCACCCACATGATGCAAGCCGCAAGACATGCCCGTGATCTCTTCCAGCTCGCGATAAAGCTTGATGGTGTAGCCCTGTAGCGCCGCCATATTGGTATCGCCATTGAGCGTATGGAACCCGCCAGCGGCATGCCAGGTGGAGCCGGAGGTCAGCTCAGATCGTTCCACCAGCATTACATCAGACCAGCCAAGTTTGGTCAGGTGATAGAGTACTGATGCCCCCACGACACCACCGCCAATGACAACGACCTGACTGCTGGTTTTCATCTGTAACTTCCTCATTCTGTTACGCCCACTATGGCGCGGAAAACCTGCGCTGTAGATCAGAAACCGACATGGTGTGTCGGTGAATGGCTATCGCATCCGCGCACCATTGCAGACGGTAAAGCTGTCATCAAACGAAAGGTTTCCCAGATGCGCACCCATGCTCAGGCCGTTGTGATCGGAGGTGGCGTGATCGGCTGTTCGATCCTTTATCATCTAGCGAAACTGGGATGGACGGACGTGGTGCTGCTGGAGCGGGATGAGCTGACATCTGGCTCAACATGGCATGCGGCAGCAAATATTCACGGGCTGCATGACAGCACAAATATCAGCCGCATCCAGCACTATACGATGAACCTCTACAACGCGCTGGAGGCGGAAACCGGACAATCCTGCGGGGTATTCCAGCCCGGCTCGCTTTATCTGGCACAGACGGAAGAGCGGGAACACCAGCTGCGCTTGCAAGCAGCCAAGGCCAAATTCTATGGGATGAATTTTCACGAGGTAGATCAGGCAGAGGCAGAGCGCCTGCATCCTTTGGTGGACTACGATGGTATCCGCTGCATCATGTTTGAACCCGATGGCGGCAATGTGGATCCGTCAGGTGTCACCAATGCCTATGCGATTGGCGCGCGCCAAAAGGGGGCAGAGATTTACCGCTTCACGCCGGTCACGGCGACGATCCCGCAGCCCGATGGGACTTGGGTGGTCGAGACGCCAAAGGGCAATATCAAGACTGAATGGGTGATCAACGCTGCGGGGCTGTGGGGGCGTGAGGTCGGTAAGCTGGCGGGGATAGACCTGCCGCTTTTGCCCACAGAACACCAGTATTTCGTGACAGAGACCATCGCCGAGATCGCCGCGATGGACCGTCGCCTGCCGTCAGTCGCAGACCGGGATGGCGAATATTACCTGCGCCAGGAGGGGCAGGGGCTGCTGGTTGGTGCCTACGAAAAAGACGTGCGTTTCTGGGCCGAGGATGGCACGCCGCAGGGGTTTGGGCATGAGCTCTTCGCCGATGATCTAGAGCGGATCGAAGACAACATGATGCGCGCGATTGAGCGGGTGCCTGCGGTCGGCGAGGCCGGGATTAAGCGGGTGATCAACGGCCCGATGATCTGGTCGCCCGATAGCAATGTCCTTTATGGCCCGCACCCGGATTTGCAGAACTACTTCTGCTGCAATGGCATTATTCCCGGCTTCAGCCAATCCGGCGGCATGGGTCTGATGACCGCGCAATGGATCATCAACGGCGAAAGCGACTACGATATGTTCGCCTGGGACGTGGCACGCTTTGGCCCTTGGGCAGATGCGAAATTCGCCAAGGCGCGGGTGGGGGACCAATACGCCAAACGCTTTGCGATCCACTTCCCGAATGAGGAACGCGCCGCAGGGCGGCCGGTGCGCACGCGGCCGGCCTATGACATGCAAAAGCAGATGGGCGCTGTCTTTGGTCTCAACTACGGGTGGGAACACGCAGCGTGGTTTGCTGACACACCGGGCACCGAAGACACCAATGGTTTCACCCGCCAGAACTGGTTTGAACCCGTAGGGCGCGAGGCGCGGATGCTGCGCGACACTGCTGGAATCATCGACATCTCCAACTTCGCCAAATACGTGGTCAGAGGGGCAGGCGCCGCAGATTGGCTGAACGCTGTCTTTGCCAACAGCATGCCGAAGGCGGTGGGGCGGTCCTGTCTGACACCTCTGATTGGTGTGAATGGCGGCATTGCCGGTGATTTCACCGTCACGCGTTTGGCCGAGGATGAGTTCTTGATCATGGGCGGTGGCGCGGCTGAACGCTATCATCAGCGGTTCTGGAAAGAGGTGCCTTTGCCTGCGGGCACAACATTCGAAAGCAGGACCGATGCCATGTGCGGCTTCAACGTTGCCGGGCCACAGTCACGGGCGTTGATCGGGCGCTTGACGAATGCGGATCTGAGCACAGAGGCCTTCCCCTTCATGCGCTCACAACGCATAACCGTGGCCGGAGTTGATGTCGTGGCGCTGCGTGTCTCTTTCACTGGTGATTTGGGGTGGGAGCTGCATTGCGATGCGGCCGATCAGGTGCAGCTTTACACAGCCCTACTGGATGCAGGCAAAGAGCTAGGTGCAGGGCCTGTCGGGTCACGCGCGCTGATGTCACTGCGGATCGAGAAAGGCTACGGCAGTTGGAGCCGCGAGTATTCGCCGGAATACTGGCCGCAAGAGGTTGGACTGGATCGCTTGATCAAAATTGAGAAAGAATTTTTAAACAAAAGCAGTTACTTGAAGATCAAAGATAATGCTCCCAGGGAAATGCTGGCACTGATCGAGGTACAAGATGTCACCAACGCCGATGCAACGGGAGGGGAGCCGATTTTCTTGCCAGATGGCACGCCGGTCGGACGGGTCACCTCGGGAACCTATGGGTATAGTGTTGAAAAATCCCTCGCCCTTGGTTACCTCAAGGATGTCGCCCCCGGCAGCGCCGTAGACGTGATGATCCTGGGCAAACCGCATCGCGGTTTGGTTCTGGCGGAGCCCCCCTTTGACCCCGCCGGAGAGAGATTGCGCGCTTAGGGAATAATACGCGTGTATTTGGTGCCTTCCAGCGTCGCACCAAGGCGTAAACCTGTCTGGGCAAAGACAACTGCAATCACAGGCGCGAGCGATGTCGTTGTTTCTGCACGCAGCATCTCGCTTTGATCTCGGAATGCGTATTCGATGTCCGCACCTGCCGCCCAACCCGGGCCGCGCCGGAATTCCAAGAGCGCATCACCGGTCATGAAGAACAACACATGGCTGAATTGCTGGGCACCAATCTGCAATCCCGCACTGCCAGAGGTGGCTGAGTAGTAATCAACGGTCGAGTCACCCACGCGCAACGCGCCACGGCCAAATGAACCGCCTAATCCCAAGCCAACTTCGGTCACCAAAGGCATCACCAAAACGCCGGCGGCCTTGGCTTGAAGGTCGCGTGTGCCCGGAAACTGCGTGGTCATCCCGTTCAGCGTGCTGTCGACCCGCGCATCAATGGTGGCCGCACCTGGGCTGCCAATGCCGTTGCTACAGGCCCCCAGCGTTGTTGCTGCAAGGGTACCCAGCGCAAAACTGCGCCTTGAAAGATGTCTCATGATATATCCGCCTATTTGCCTGTGTGGGGGCGTTTTTCGCCCCTTATGCCCATGTTTATAGGGCAGTCGCGGCACGCTGTCACCTAGGAAGGTGGGGCGGTTACAAAGTTTGCCGATCAATGAACTGCGACAAGACCTTAACCTTGCATCAGTTTTGCAGCGGCGGGCGCAAAATAGGTCAAGATGCCATCACAACCGGCGCGTTTGAACGCCAGCAGGCTTTCCATCATGACCTTTTCACCGTCCAGCCAGCCGTTCTGGGCTGCGGCCTGCAACATCGCGTATTCGCCGCTGACCTGATAGGCATAGGTCGGCACACCAAAATTGTCCTTCACCCGGCGGCAGATATCCAAGTAAGGCATGCCAGGTTTGACCATGATCATGTCAGCACCCTCTGACAGGTCACGTTCCACCAGACGCAATGCTTCATCACTATTGCCTGGGTCCATTTGATAGGTGTTCTTGTCACCCGTCAGCGCGGAAGAAGCACCAACCGCATCACGAAACGGCCCATAAAAGCTAGAGGCGTATTTCGCTGTATAGCTTAGGATCGCGACGTTCTGATGCCCCTCCGCCTCGAGCGCCATACGGATCGCCCCGATACGCCCATCCATCATGTCAGACGGCCCTAGAATATCCGCCCCGGCCGCGGCCTGTGCCAGCGCCATTTTGACCAAAGCCTCGACCGTGCGGTCATTGACGATCTGACCATCCTCAACAAACCCATCGTGGCCATTGATGTTGTAGGGGTCCAGCGCGATATCCGTCATCACGGCAATGTCGGGCGCTACATCCTTGATCGCGCGAATTGCCTGATTGGTCAGATTATTCGGGTCCCAGGCCATTGCGCAATCTTCTGTCCGCGCCTCCATGCCCGTGTAGGGAAAGATACAAATGGCGGGAATGCCAAGCGCTTGCGCCTCTTTCGCGGCCAATGCGACGCGATCGACCGTACGGCGCACCACGCCCGGCATGGATGCCACTGGCGTTTCATCATCTTTGCCATCCATCACAAAAACCGGCCAGATCAGATCATCAACCGTCAATGTGTTCTGGCGGGCCAAAGCGCGCAATGCCGGGCTTTGGCGCATGCGGCGCAGCCGTGTCGCGGGGTAGGGGGCGATGGTCGGTTTCATGGGTGTGCGCCTCTTTTCATGATCATTTCTTGGTGGCATGGATTTTGATGCATCACAAGGCTGGGCAATAGCGATCCATAACGCTAGGTTCCGGCCAAACCTAAGGAATGACTGGAAGAGCAGCTTGGACTGGACCCTTGCAATTACGCGTTTCATTGATCTGCAGACCTTCACCAGCTTTTGGTATTGGCTTGTTGTTATTGTGACATGGTCGATCGCTGGAAACTGGCTGATCGGGGTGCCCTTTGATGTCCTGTTCCGGGCGCGCAAATGCGCGGAACAGGAATTGGCAGACCTTGAGGCCTTGGTCGATGTCAACGTACGCCGGATCGTCTGGACCGACCAGATGTTTGGCACAGCATTGGCCGGGCTGATTGGATTTCTGCTGTGTTCCTTGGGAGTTGCGGGTTTTATCTATGGGTTTGAACTGGCGCAGGGTTTGTTTGTACTAACGGCCCCTTTAAGCATAGTGGTCATCGTGAATGTGCGTCTGGCCCATCAGTTGCACCACAACCCGTTGGCCGGGCGCCCCTTGGTCAAGCGGCTGTTCCGTGTGCGCCTTTGGACGCAAGTGATTGCCATGCTCGCACTGTTCTTTTCGGCCATGTATGGCATGTACTTTGCGGTATCGTCTCAGCATTTTTTCTAATCGGTTGACACCACAGCCGCGCGGGGTAGGTCAGCGGCATGTCTGATCCCAAACATATCACCGTCAGTGGCGCCCCCGAAGGTTATGATGCGCAGTTGATCCTGGCCGAGATGGGCAAGGGCACGCCTGTGCTGCATGTCGCGCGCGATGATAAACGCCTGGCGGCAATGCAAGCCGCGCTTGCGTTTTTTGCGCCTGATGTGCCTGTCTTTGTCTTTCCAGCTTGGGATTGCCTGCCCTATGACCGCGTGTCGCCCAATACCGATATTTCGGCCGCACGCATGGCTACATTGGCTACCTTGGTGCATGGGATGCCTGAGCAATTCATTATCCTAACAACGCTTTCTGCCGCGACCCAACGCGTGCCTGCACGCAGCCTGCTGCGTGAGGCCGCTTTCAAAGCGACCGTCGGCAAGCGCATGGATGAAGACGCGCTGCGCCAGTTCTTGGTCCGTATGGGCTTCACCCAAAGCCCAACAGTGATGGAGCCCGGTGACTACGCCATTCGTGGCGGGATTATTGACATTTTTCCACCGGGGCAGTCCGGCCCTGTTCGATTGGACCTGTTTGGCGATGTCTTGGATGGCGCGCGCAGGTTTGATCCGGCCACCCAAAGGACCACCGAAAAACTGACTGAAGTAGAGCTGGCACCGGTGTCCGAAGTGATTTTGGACAAAGCCGCGATTACTCGGTTCCGTCAGAATTACCGTTTGGAGTTCGGCGCCGCCGGCACAGATGATCCACTTTATGAAGCCGTATCTGCGGGCCGCAAACATGCCGGTGTTGAGCATTGGCTGGGGTTCT
Organism: Pseudomonadota bacterium; assembly: GCA_038533095.1. Taxonomy (GTDB): domain Bacteria; phylum Pseudomonadota; class Alphaproteobacteria; order Rhodobacterales; family Rhodobacteraceae; genus Yoonia. The sequence goes on along the minus strand of JBCAZI010000051.1, from coordinate 4,220 downwards.
TTCAGGACGATCTGGAAACGCTATTCGACTACCTACCCAAGGCCACAGTCACCCTTGATGATCAGATGACGCCGATGCGGGTCGCGCGCTGGGACAGTATCGCCGATCAATACGGCACGCGCATGCATGCGCTGTCGCAAAAGGGGCGGATGGATAGCGTGTATAAGCCTGCGCCGCCTGAGCTGTTGTACCTTGATGATGCGGCCTGGGACGCGGCTGTTGCGGACCGCCGCGTCATGCAGTTTTCACCGCTCAAACAGGCCACAGGTCCCGGGGTGATTGATGCAGGTGGGCGCATTGGGCGTAACTTCTCGCCCGAACGCCAACAGGAACAAATCAGCCTTTTCAGTGCTTTGGCGGACCATGTGAAAGCAAAAATGAATGATGGCCCTGTCATCATCGCGTCTTATTCTGAAGGTGCGCGCGAGCGGCTGGAAGGGTTAATCGAAGATGAAGGCGTTGCCGAAGCGATCACCGTGACGGACTTTGCCCGCGTCGGTAAACGCGGTTTGCATCTGGCGGTTTGGGCGCTGGATCACGGGTTTGAAGCACCTGGCCTGACCGTGATTTCCGAACAGGATGTGCTGGGCGACCGGTTGATCCGCCAAACCAAGCGTAAGCGCCGTGCCGAAAATTTCCTGTCAGAGGCGAACAGCCTCTCCCCCGGTGATCTGGTGGTGCATGTCGACCACGGTGTCGGGCGGTATATGGGCATGGAGGTTGTGACAGCACTGGGCGCTGCCCATGAATGCCTGCTGCTGGAATATGCAGAAGCATCAAAGCTTTACCTGCCGGTCGAGAACATTGAACTGCTATCGAAATATGGCCACGAAACCGGGTTGCTGGATAAGCTGGGTGGCGGCGCGTGGCAGGCCAAAAAAGCCAAGCTGAAGGAACGCATCCGCCAGATTGCCGAACGGCTGATCCGTGTCGCGGCAGAGCGGGAATTGCGTACGGCACCCGCGTTGGACCCGCCCGATGGGCTGTGGGATCAGTTTTTGGCGCGGTTCCCTTATGTGGAAACCGACGATCAATTGGCCGCGATTGAAGATGTGCTGAACGATCTGGGCGCGGGCAAACCGATGGATCGGTTGATCTGCGGCGATGTGGGCTTTGGCAAGACCGAGGTCGCAATCCGCGCGGCCTTTATCGCAGCTCTTTCAGGCGTGCAGGTCGCTATCATCGCGCCAACAACGCTGCTAGCGCGCCAGCACTATCAAAACTTTGCGGAGCGGTTCCGGGGCTTCCCGGTGAATGTGCGCCCGCTGTCGCGGTTTGTGTCGACCAAGGATGCGAACCTCACACGTGACGGGCTGACCAAGGGCACCGTTGATATCGTTGTCGGCACCCATGCACTCTTGGCCAAAGGGGTCCGGTTCAAGAACCTTGGCTTGCTTGTCATTGATGAAGAACAGAAATTTGGGGTGCAGCATAAAGAACGGCTGAAACAATTGCGTACGGACGTGCATGTGCTGACATTGACGGCCACGCCTATTCCTCGCACCTTGCAACTGTCGCTTTCCGGCGTGCGTGATCTGTCAATCATCGGGACGCCACCCATCGACCGTCTGGCGATCCGTACTTACGTCAGCGAATTCGACACTGTCACCGTGCGCGAGGCGCTGCTGCGCGAACACTATCGCGGTGGGCAATCCTTCCTTGTTGTCCCCCGCATCTCCGACATGGCCGAGATGGAGGATTTCCTGAAACGCGAGGTCCCGGAAGTCACCTTTATCGCGGCCACCGGGCAAATGGCGGCGGGTGAGCTGGACGACCGGATGAACGCTTTCTACGACGGCAAATATGATGTGCTGCTAGCCACGACAATTGTTGAAAGTGGGCTGGATATCCCGACGGCGAATACAATGATTGTCTGGCGGGCGGATATGTTCGGCCTCAGCCAGCTGTATCAGATCAGGGGCAGGGTGGGCCGGTCCAAGACGCGCGCCTACGCGTACCTCACGACAAAGCCACGCCAGAAACTAACGGATACGGCGCAGAAACGTCTGCGCGTGCTGGGGTCGATCGATACGCTAGGGGCGGGCTTTACCCTGGCCAGCCAGGACCTGGATATTCGTGGTGCAGGGAACCTGCTGGGCGAAGAACAGTCTGGTCAGATGCGTGAAGTGGGCTATGAGCTTTACCAGCAAATGCTGGAAGATCAGATCGCGGCGATCCGCTCTGGCCAGGCGGAAGGCATTATCGACGACGGGCAATGGGCGCCACAAATCAATCTGGGCGTGCCGGTCTTGATCCCTGACGACTATGTGCCTGATCTGGATGTACGCTTGGGGCTCTACCGCCGCCTGTCAGAACTGACCACGAAGGTCGAATTAGAGGGTTTCGCGGCAGAGCTGATTGACCGCTTTGGCAAACTGCCACGTGAGGTCAACACGCTGATGCTGGTCGTGCGCATCAAGGCGATGTGCAAACGGGCAGGGATTGCCAAGCTGGATGCAGGACCCAAGGGGGCAACAATCCAGTTCCATAACGATAAATTCGCCTCGCCCAAAGGGTTGGTCGCGTTCATCGGCGCGCAAAATGGGTTGGCCAAGGTCAAAGACAATAAGATCGTTGTCCGGCGCGATTGGGCGAAGGAACGCGACAAGATCCAAGGCGCGTTCAATATCGCGCGCGATCTGGCACAAAAGCTGGCAGAAGAGAAAAAGAAAGCGCGCTAAGCCTCGCCCGGTCTTTTGATCATCCGTGTCAGCCAAAAGGCGACACCGGCGCTGATCAGCGCCCCAAAGGCCATCGGCATGGGTGTGCCGTCAAACATCAGGGCAACAGGGACGGCGATGATTACACCGCCTATGGTGGCTACTGCTGCAATGATCGTGGCGGCCATACCGGCGATATGGCCCATCTCCTCCATCGCGAGCGCGTTGAGATTGCCGATTGTCATCCCGGCCTGAAAGAAGTTCGACGTGATCCAGACGACATATGTGCCGAAGGCCAGCCAATAAGGACCATTGGCGGCGGTGATCACAATCATCAGCAGGGTCACCCCGATTTGGGCTGCATACATGCCCTTGATGATCGCGCGCATGCCCAGTCGCACGACCAACCGTGCGTTCAACACGCTCCCCGTGGCCGCGACAACCGCGATACCACCGAACCAATAGTGAAAGTGTTCACCTTGATCAAAGGTGATGTCAAAGACCTGCTGGGTCGATGACAGCACCATAAACAACATGCCAAAGGTCAGTGTCTGGATCAGGATCGACAGGCGTGCTGTCGGGTGGGCGAACATCTCGACCACCGCACTGGCCAATGATGGGATACTCAGCGGGCGCCGGTTTTCATTGGCCAGCGTTTCGGGTTGCCGCACCATCAGCCAGAGCAGTGATATGACGCAAAACAGGATGAACGCCCCAAAAATGGCCCGCCAGCCAAAGCCCAAGATGATGAAATGGCCCAAGGTGGGGGCCAATGCAGGCACCAGCGAAAAGACAACCATCGTAAATGATAGGATGCGCGCCATATTCGGGCCGGAATAAAGATCACGGATCATCGCAATCGCCACAACACGCGGCCCTGCAGCCCCGATCCCTTGCACCACACGGGCGGCCAACATCACCTCTAGCGTCGATGATGCCCAGGCCACGACGCAGGCGATGACATAGACAATCGCGCCGCCGACCATCACAGGCTTGCGCCCGAATGCATCGGAAAGCGGCCCGGTAAAAAGCGTACCAATGCCCATGCCGAAAACAAAGCTGGTGATAATCAGTTGCACCCGATTGGGATTTTCAGGCGAAAGTGCCGCCCCAATTTCGGGAATAGCAGGCAGCATCGCATCAATGGAAAAGGCGGTCGTCGCCGCCAGCATCGCCATCAGGGCGATGAATTCCGTTTGCGAGAGCCGCGCTGTGGTGGCGGGGGCTTGGTTCATTCAGCGGCGTCGATCTGCTTCATGATATCTTCGATCACATTCACCCACATCTCTGGCGGTTGCGCGCCGGGGACGGCATGCTGCTGGGCCACGATGAAAGTGGGGACAGAATTCACACCCATCTCACGGCTATGTTTGTCGCGCGCGCGAATGTCATCGGTATCCGAGTCCGAGGCAAGCAGCTTGGCCACCATGGCCGCATCCATTTCGGCGCTATCGGCGATATCGGCCAACACCTCATGATCACCAATGTCGCGTCCATCGACGAAGTACGCTTTGAACAACAGGTCCACGACAAAGCTTTGCCGCTGTTCGATGCCGGCCC
>JBCAZI010000050.1:0-24213 GCA_038533095.1 Pseudomonadota bacterium | reverse complement strand
CTGAAAATCGGCCCCTATCAGGGTGGGCATGGGTGTTTGGTGATCCCTTTTGAGCGCGGCGTTTGTGGTGCTGCGGCGCGGACGGGTGAGGTGCAGTTGGTACCAGATGTCGATGCCTTTCCCGGCCATATTGCCTGCGCCAGTAGCACCAGATCGGAACTGGTTTTGCCTGTTTTCAACAAGTCAGGCGTCCTAATCGGTGTCTTTGATATTGATAGCGATCAACCAGATATCTTTACGCAGATGGATGCGGCAGAATTACGCAAAGTGATGAGAAATGTCTTTGAAAAATAGGGCTTTATTGGCATTGTCGTGAAACTGAAGAAAGAACGAAAACTTTGCCAAGCCACGGGGGCACATGATATGAAAAGCTATGGAATTTATGCACGGCGATATCATGCGTGATGACCGGATTGCAGTGCCGACTTTGGGCGCTGATGTGCGTGCAATTCGCAAAGCGCGGAAGATGACCTTGATCGCACTGTCAGATGCTGTGGGACGGTCCGTGGGATGGCTAAGCCAGGTCGAGCGTGATTTGTCCTACCCTTCTATTTCCGATCTCAATCGGATGGCTGCTGCACTGGATGTTTCAGTATCCAGTTTTTTGCAGGTGGGTGTCCTGCCCGATGACGAAGGGAAGGTCGTACGCTCGCATGCCCGCAGGCCTATTGGCAGTCGTACACCCGGCCTGACCGAGGCGCTTCTTTCACCTGATCTGACAGATGATTTTGAGGTTATTCATTCCACTTTTGCCCCAAACTCGCAACTGCCAGAACCTTTGACGCGTCCCACCCATGAGGTGTGTTACATCATCAGTGGCGTGTTTGAGATTGCCTTGGATGGCAAGCATTTCCTGCTTCAGGCGGGCGACAGTTTCCGCTTGCGCGGTGAAGAATTTCAATGGTGGAACCGCAGCAATAGCCCGTGCGAGATCATTTGGGTCATCTCGCCACCGATTTATTAGGGAAGGCGGATGATGGTACAGGGACATCGCGATGGTGCCGCTGTTACCTTGGTCATCGCACAAAGGCGCTGTGGCATTTGGTAAATAAGCGCTTCTAGCCCGTTTTGCTGGCCTGATGGCGCAAATCACGCAAGGATCGCCGCAGGTTGCCTTGACCTGTGGATTGGCATGCGCCCTGCTAGACCTATCTTTACCGCCAAAGCTGGCGATTATTATACCATCCCGGATGATGCACCTGCACATCCTTGACGAGAGAGAGCAAACGATATGGCTGACTTCCCAACGACTGCGCGTGTTGTGATTATTGGTGGCGGTGTTGTGGGGGTTTCGACCCTTTACCACCTGGCCAAAATGGGCTGGACCGACTGCGTCTTGCTGGAAAAGAACGAGCTGACGGCGGGGTCTACATGGCACGCGGCAGGTAACTGCCCGAACTTTGCCCCCAACTGGGCTGTGATGAACATGCAGCGCTATTCGCTGGATATGTATCGTTCCCTTGCGGATGAGGTCGACTATCCGATGAACTATCACGTGACCGGCGCGCTGCGTCTGGGCCACACTAAGGAGCGCCGTCAGGAGTTTGAGCGCGTGGCAGGTCAGGCCAAGGGCATGGGCCTGCCGCTGGAGATGATCGACATCGCTGAGATGAAAAACTTCAACCCGTTTGTCGAAAGCCATGATCTATCCGCTGTTCTATGGGATCCGCTGGATGGTGACATCGACCCGGCACAATTGACCCAAGCGCTGGCCAAAGGCGCCCGCGATCTGGGTGCCAAGATTGAGCGTTTCTGCCCCGCGACAGGTGTGACCCAGAAAGACAGTGGCGACTGGATCGTCCACACGGATAAGGGCGATATCACCTGCGAAAAAGTTGTGAATGCTGCTGGCTACTACGCCGCCCGCGTGGGTGAGTGGTTCAAGCCTTATGGCGGCCGCGATGTTCCGCTGACCGTCATGTCCCACCAGTATTTCCTGACTGAGGAAATTGATGAGATCAAAGCATGGACCAAGGAAAACGGCAAAAAGACCCCGATGATCCGCGACGTGGATAGTTCTTACTATCTGCGTCAGGACAAGAACGGTCTGAACCTTGGACCCTACGAGCGGAATTGTAAGGCCCATTGGGTCACACCCGATGACCCGATGCCACATGACTTTAGCTTCCAGCTGTACCCCGACGACCTGGACCGTTTGGAATGGTATATCGAAGACGCGATGGAGCGTGTGCCGGTTCTGGGCACTGGTGGCGTTGGCCGCAACATCAACGGCCCGATCCCATATGCCCCCGATGGCCTGCCGATGATTGGCCCGATGCCCGGCGTGAAGAACGCGTTTGAGGCGCATTCCTTTACCTTTGGCATTGTGCAGGGCGGTGGTGCCGGCAAGGTCATGGCCGAATGGCTGAAAGAGGGCGAAACCGAGATGGATATGTGGTCCGTCGATCCGCGCCGCTACACTGATTACGCGGATGAGGACTATTGCCTGCAAAAGGCGCTGGAAACCTACGGCCACGAATACGGCATGCACTTCCCACATAAGATGTGGCCAGCAGGCCGCGACAAGAAACTGTCGCCGGTTGATGCGAAGGTCCGCGCGTTGGGTGGCCAGATGGGTGCTTACAATGGGTGGGAGCGCGCCAACTGGTTTGCCAAGGATGGCGACGATACATCCACCGAGTCGACAGAGACATGGGAGCGCGAAGGCCCTTGGAAAATCCGTGTGAAAGAGGAATGCGAGGCCGTGCGCGATGGCGTGGGCGTTCTGGACCTGCCTGGTTTCTCGCGCTTCAATCTGGAAGGTGAAGGTGCGGCGGAATTCCTGCGCGGCATGATTGCAGGCGCGCTGCCCAAGATCGGGCGCATGAACCTGGCGTACTTCCCCGACAGCCAAGGCCGCATCCTGACCGAGATGTCACTGATCAGACATGGCGAGGATCACTTTACCCTGATCACCGCCGCATCAGCGCAGTGGCACGACTATGACATTTTGGATCGCTACCTTCCTGCAGGCCTGACCCTGACAGATATCACCAAAGAGTTCTCCACCCTGATCGTGACGGGCCCGAAAGCGCGTGATCTGTTTACGGCCATGGGCACAGATGCTGATCTGACCTCTGGTTGGCTGACGCATCAGTCTGCGACTGTCGCAGGGACGCCATGCAAACTGGCCCGCGTCAGCTTTGCAGGTGAGCTGGGGTGGGAAATCCACGCGCGCATGGACAAGATGCCAGCGCTTTATGATGCTGTCCTGGCTGCGGGGGCAACGCCCTTTGGCATGTTCGCCCTGAATGCGCTGCGCATTGAAAAAGGCTATCGCGCTTGGAAAGGTGATCTGTCCACCGATTACACCCTGCTGGAAGGCGGGATGGAGCGGTTCATCAAATTCGACAAACCACAGGACTTCCCCGGCAAAGCTGCATTGCTGAATGAAAAACAGCAAGGTCGCAAGAAAGGCTTTGCAACCCTGACAATCGACAACCCCGGTCCAGCAGACGCGCCGTACATGTCGCCCATCTGGGTAGGGGACGAGAAGGTGGGCGAAACCACGTCGGGCGATTGGGGGTTCCGTGTGAACAAATCCATCGCCTTGGGCATGCTGCGCAGCGACATCAATACGCCTGGCGGCAAGGTTGAGGTTGAGATTTATGGACAGCGCTACACCGCGACGATCCAGGAAGACCAACCATTGTGGGATCCCAAAAACGAGCGCATTCGCGCCTGATGCTGACCGCACCAATGAAAGACCTGATCGCCACGTTCCCTTTAGGGTTCGTGGCGACGGTGACTTCGACAGGTGCGCCAGCGGTATCGCCCAAAGGGACCTTTCTGGTGCTGGATGATACCACGATTGCCTATAGCGATATCCGTTCACCCGGCACCCGCCGCAATTTGATGGGCAACCCGGCGGTTGAGGTGAATTTCATTGATCCGTTCAAACGCAAGGCGGTGCGGGTTGGTGGCAAGGCTGTGATCCACCCCAAAGGATCAGAGTGGTTTGCGCAGATGCACCCCAGATGGCAGGACAGCTTTGGCGACCTTGCCAAACGCATATCAGCATTGGTTGTCATCCATCTGGAAAGCGCATCAGAAATCTGGACCCCGCCTTATGATGATGGCGCGACCGAAGCCGAAATGATAGCGACGTATAAAGCAAGATTCGGAGCGCTTTATACGTGAGTGACATCATACTTCTCGACGGTGGCATGGGTCAGGAATTGGTCCAGCGATCCGGAGATCGCCCAACACCGCTTTGGTCCACCCAAGTGATGATCGATCATCCCGGGTTGGTCGCCGCTGTCCATGCCGATTATGCGGCCGCCGGGGCCAGCATTCATACGACCAATACCTATGCCATTCTGCGTGACCGCCTTGAAGGCACGGCACTGGAAGACAAGTTTGAAGCCCTCTATGCCGCCGCACTGAAAGAGTGCGCGGGCGCAGGTGCTCTTGCCGGGTCCATGGGGCCTTTGCGTGCATCCTACAGACCTGACCTGATGCCGGCGCATGACGTCGCCGTAGCCACATATGCCGAGGTTGCGGACCTTCTTGCTCCCAAAGTGGACCTGATCCTTTGCGAAACCGTAGCCTCAATCGCCCATGCGCGCGCCGCATTAGAGGCTGCCGAGGCCACAGGCAAACCAGTCTGGCTGGCCATGACGGTAGATGACACAGACGGTACGAAACTGCGGTCGGGGGAGCCGTTGGCAGATGTGTTTGCCGTCGCAGGCGCGGCAAATGCCATTCTTGCGAATTGTTCATCACCCGAAGCGATCAGCGCCGCGATGGCTGTGCTTGCCACGGGTGACAAACCATTTGGCGGCTATGCCAATGGCTTTACCAAGATCACCGATGGGTTTCTGGGCGACAAGCCCACAGTGGATGCGTTGACCGCACGCAAGGACCTTGGCCCTGACGCATATGCCCGTTTCGTGATGGGTTGGATCGCGGAAGGTGCGACAATCGTTGGCGGCTGCTGCGAAGTCGGCCCCGCACATATCGCCAAACTCGCCCAGGATATCACCGCGGCGGGGCATCGTATCGTTTCACCATGAGCACCCCTTGCGCCTTTGATATCTGCGTCGCTGACGGTTTTATCCTGACCGAATTTGCAGGTGTCGTCGAAGTCTTGCGCCTTGCTAACCGGATCAACGGCAGCCCGCTGTTCACTTGGCATGTCAGATCAACGCATGGCGGGGTGATCACGGCCAGCAGCGGTGTCATGGTTGAGACGACCACCCTGCCCCAGCGCCCCGAGGCAGATTATCTTTTCGTGATCGGCAACCTTGACCCGGAATGCCCTGACCTTGCGATGGGCACTGCCCTGTCCAATTACACCAGCCGGCAAGCACGGGTCGTTCTGCTGTCCGAGGCCGCAAGCCGCTATATCGCCGAAAACAAGGGCAATCCTGCCAGCCACACGACCCATTGGGAAAACCGGACCGTTTTGTTGGAAGAGCTGGGGTTGTTTGACACCAAGGCAACGCTGGCCGTGGAAAGTGGGGCGATCATCACATGCGCGGGCATGGGGTCAACCTTTGATATCACGCTGTCGATCGCGAGCCAGCATGCTGCATCCACCACGATCACCACAGTGGCCGATATTCTGCTGCATGAACGTGTCAGGCACTTTAACACGCTGCAGCCTTTCTCGGGCAAAGAGGTGACAACGACGGGCGATACTTCCCTTGATGCCTGCCTTGCGCTGATGAAGGACAATATGGAATTTCCCCTGCCTATCAGCGAAATTGCTGAGCGGACCCAGTTGTCCAAAAGGTCATTGGAGCGCAAGTTCAACCGCTTGTTGAAATCAACGCCCAATGGCTATTACCGCGGCCTGCGCCTGAACAAAGCGAACAACCTGCTGCTGAATACGGACATGCGGATCAATGAAATCGGTCTGGCCTGCGGCTTTCCCAGCGGGTTCACTACGATCTATCGCAGCGCCTTTGGGATGACACCCAATGCCGCGCGTAAGAAAGGCCGCATGAAATAGCGGATTTGCGCCACAGATGACGCTTTTTCACCAGATTGAAATGCGCCGTAGTGGCACAAATTTACCAGTTCTCTAGCTACAGGATTCCTGACTATGCCTACGCTTCCTTCCCATGCGCGTGTCGTCATCATTGGCGGCGGTGTTATTGGCTGCTCTGTTGCTTATCATCTGGCCAAGCTGGGCTGGAAAGACGTGGTTTTGCTGGAGCGTAAACAGCTGACATCAGGCACCACATGGCATGCCGCCGGTTTGATCGCACAATTGCGCGCGTCATCGAATATGACGAAACTGGCAAAGTATTCTCAGGAACTTTACGGCAGTCTGGAAGAAGAAACAGGTGTCGCGACCGGATTCAAGCGCTGTGGTTCGATCACTGTTGCTTTGACCGAAGAACGCAAGGAAGAGATTTATCGCCAGGCCGGTATGGCCCGCGCCTTTGGTGTAGATGTGGAAGAGATTTCACCCGATGAGGTGAAAGCCCGCTATGAGCACCTGAACATTGATGGGGTCACCGCTGGCGTTTACCTGCCCAAAGATGGTCAGGGTGACCCTGCCAATATCGCGCTGGCCTTGGCCAAAGGCGCCCGTCAGAAGGGCGCGCTGATCGCAGAGCGCACGAAGGTCACCAAGATCAACAAAGCGGGACGCCGGGTCCAATCTGTGGAATGGGAACAAGGTGGCGACACTGGCACCATGACCTGCGACATGATCGTGAACTGCGCAGGCATGTGGGGGCATGAGGTGGGGCGCATGGCCGGTGTGAACGTGCCGCTGCATGCCTGTGAACACTTCTACATCGTCACTGAGGCGATTGAGGGTTTGACCCAACTGCCCGTGCTGCGGGTGCCGGACGAATGCGCCTATTACAAAGAAGACGCCGGTAAGATGCTGCTTGGCGCGTTTGAACCCAACGCCAAACCATGGGCGATGGATGGTATCCCGGCTGATTTTGAGTTTGACCAGCTACCCGAAGATTTCGACCACTTTGAACCAATCCTAGAAGCTGCGGTTGAACGTCTGCCGATGCTGGCCGAGGCTGGCATCCATACGTTCTTCAACGGCCCCGAAAGCTTTACCCCCGATGACGCCTACCACCTTGGTCTGGCCCCAGAGATGGATAACGTCTGGGTCGCTGCCGGGTTTAACTCTATCGGCATCCAGTCCGCCGGTGGTGCGGGCATGGCCCTGTCGCAATGGATGGATACGGGTGAAAAACCATTTGATCTGGGTGATGTGGACATCAGCCGCATGCAGCCCTTTCAAGGCAACAAGAGCTACCTCTTTGAACGGTCAAAGGAAACGCTGGGCCTGCTTTATGCCGATCACTTCCCTTTCCGCCAAAAGGAAACCGCCCGCGGTATCCGCCGCACCCCCTTCCACGAACATCTGCTAGAACGCGGCGCTGTGATGGGGGAACTCGCAGGCTGGGAACGCGCCAATTGGTTCGCGCGTGAGGCCCAGAAGGCCGAATATGAATACAGCTGGTCGCGCCAGAACTTTTTCGACAACGTCCGCGAAGAACATATGGCCATCCGCCAGAATGTCGGCATGTATGATATGTCATCCTTCGGCAAAATCCGGGTCGAGGGCCGCGATGCGATGGCCTTTATGAACCATGTGGGCGGCGGCGATTATGACGTGCCAGTGGGCAAGATCGTCTATACACAGTTCCTGAACACCCAAGGCGGGATCGAGGCGGATGTGACCGTCACCCGGATTGAGGAAAACTGCTATCTGGTGGTGACCCCTGCGGCGACCCGTCTGGCCGATCAAACGTGGATGCGGCGCCATATCGGCGATTTCAACGTGGTGATTACCGATGTGACGGCAGGCGAAGGCATTCTGGCCGTTATGGGCCCTCGGTCACGTGAATTGCTGCAGGCCGTATCGCCCAATGACTTCTCGAACGAGGTGAACCCTTTTGGCACCGCGCAAGAGATCGAGATCGGCATGGCGACAGCCCGCGTGCACCGCGTGACTTACGTGGGCGAATTGGGATGGGAGGTTTATGTACCCTCCGACATGTGCGGCCATGTGTTTGAAACCTTGGCCGCAGCCGGGTTTGATTTTGGCATGCGCCTATGTGGGATGCATATGATGGACACCTGCCGGATGGAAAAAGGGTTCCGCCACTTCGGGCATGACATCACATCAGAAGATCACGTGCTTGAGGCGGGCCTAGGCTTTGCCGTGAAACGCGACAAGCCTAGCTTTATCGGGCGTGACGCCGTGCTGCGCAAACGCGAGGCAGGTTTGGAACAGCGTCTGGTCCAGTTCAAACTGACCGATCCAGAGCCGCTGCTTTATCACAACGAACCCATCGTACGGAACGGCGAGGTTGTGGGCTATCTGACATCTGGCGGCTACGGTCACCATCTGGGTGCAGCGATTGGCATGGGCTATGTGCCGTGTAAGGGCGAAAGCATCGCAGAGATGCTGGACAGCACCTATGAGATCGACGTGATGGGGACACGGGTTAAGGCGGTGGCACAGACCAAACCGTTTTATGATCCGACAAGTGAGCGGGTGAAAGTCTGATCATAGGGTGCACTTCGCGATCATTGGGGATATGACGTCGCGAAACACCCGCGGGTGGGTCTAAACCAAGCCTTGAACAAATCGTTAAAAGGAACGATTCCTATAGGTTCCGCGCTTTGACCTTAGGTCCAGCTATTTTGTAACGTAGTTTTGCCTAATTTGTAGGGTTTGGTGTTCGGCAACGGGCGTCGCGTTGCTGCGACCACAGGATTAGAGGACGATAGTTCATGAAGCTGGCTTTAATCACAGCGATTGTTGCATCGACTGCGGCGACTTTCTTTGTCGCGGCGCGTGTTACACCTTCACAAGATCAGATTGCCGCATCTGCCGCGCTACAAGCACAAGTGGCAGAGCTGCAAGAAACCGGGGTCACCCTTGCCACGGAACGCGAGACGCTGATCGCGGAACTGGCCGCGCAAGAGGCGGCCTTTGAAGCCGCAAAAGAGCAGTTTGCCGGCGAAAACGCAGAAGCTATCGCGGCATCTGAAGCGCAACTTGCCTTGCGCGACACAGCACTTTTGGAAGCGCAAACCACCATTGCGGCAATGACACAGACAATCACGGACAATGAGGCAGAATTAGCCGATCTGTCACAGCAAATGGGGACGCTGCGCATTCAGGCCGGGACCGCAGCCGCACGCATTGCAGAGCTTGAAAGCAACACGCCCGGTGACACCGAATCGGCCTCCCAATTGGCAGAGATGGCCGCAGAAATCACCGCGCGCGACGACTTGATTGCCACACTTAAGACGCAATTGGCAGATGCAGAGACGTCGAATACCGGTTCCGCCGCAGAAATCGCCAATCTGACAGAACTGCTGCAAGAACGGGATGCCACAATCGCAGGATTAGAAACTGCACAGGGTGAGACAGCTGCTGCGAATACGGCTGACAGTGAAGCCGATGCGCAGATCGCAGCCTTGACGGCAAGTTTGGCGGAACGCGACGCAACCATTGATGCGCTCGAAGCGGCACAGGCAGAGGCGGCAAATGACGATACCGCCGCCGCGCTACAAGCGACGATAGCAGAGCGCGATGCAACTATTGCAGAGCTGCAGGCCGCGCAGGATACAGCAACACAGACCGCTGTTGCCGCTGTGCAAGAAGAAGCCGAGACAGAGATCGCCGCGCTGAATGCACTGCTTGCTGAACGCGACGCAACGATCGCAACGCTGGAAACTGCAGAAGAAACCGCAACGGTGTCAGATGATGCGGCTGCGCTTGAAACAGCGACGGCCGAATTGGAAGAACAGATCACATCGCTGACAGCTGTTGTCGATGAGCAGAGCCAAACCATCCAGACCCTGCGCCTTGGACTGGATCAGGATCTGCCTGCAGCGGAACTGGCCGAAGTTTGCGTGCAGCGTGCAAACACGCTTTTAGAAGAGGCGCAGATCACTTTTTCTACAGGCACAACGACAATCAACAACAGTTCGGTTGCGACGCTGGACCGACTACGTGACCTCGCAGTTGGATGCCAAAACGATGACCTTTCCATCGTGATCGGAGGCCATACTGATAGCCAGGGTGCGGAAAGCGCAAACCAGGCACTCAGCGAAGCCCGCGCAGGTGCTGTGCTGGACTATCTGGTTGCAGCGGGTGTGCCGGTTGAAACCGTTCAGGCCGTTGGCTTTGGCGAAACACAGCCGATTGCGACAAATGACACGATCGCGGGCCGGGCTGCAAACCGGCGCATTACTTTTGAGTGGCAACTCGTCACCCCGCCAGAGACACCCGCGGCAGAGGAACCTGCCGAAGGTACAGCCGAGGATACGACTGCCGCAGAGGATGAAACTGCCGTAGAGGCCGAGGACGAAGAATAGGAACCTGTTGATGTCACTCCCTTTGATCCAAATATTTACTTTCATGTCAGTCACGTTCCTGCTCGGGCTTGCGCTGGGCTGGTCGATCTGGCGCTTTGGCGGTGCGAACCAAAAGGAACTGGAATCCGCGACGAGCCAGACCGATTTTTGGCGAAAAAACCTTGAGCAATGCCGGATGGAACTTGATGGCGAAAAGAATAAGGTGACGAACCTGCGCAATGAATCGACTAATCTGAAACGTCAGATCGCTGTTTTGAAAGAAGCGCAAAGCTGACTGGGGTCAGGACCCACTCAGCCTTGAGCGCGATTGCCGATCAAATCGGTTCCGCCTTGCGTCCTTACTTTAACGCTCTTGCCAAGAACGCCTTTGTCTCTTCCCGCTCTGGCGCATCAAACAACGCCTCTGGCGGCCCTTCTTCGATGATCTTGCCATCTTTGAGAAAGCACACTTTGTCCGCTGCCTGACGTGCGAAGCCCATTTCGTGGGTCGCCAGCACCATCGTCATGCCTTGCTGTTTCAGCATCAGCAGCACATCTAGCACCTCGCCCACCAATTGCGGATCGAGTGCTGAGGTAATCTCATCAAACAGCATCACTTCGGGCCGCATCGCCAGCGCGCGGATGATCGCAACCCGTTGCTGTTGGCCACCTGACAGCTGATCGGGGTAGTTGTGCATGCGGTCAGCCAGCCCAAACCGTTTGAACAGCACTTCCACTTCGCCTACCAGGTCCGCTTTGCTGCGCCCGTGCACCCGGCGCGGGGCCAGCATCGCATTCTCAAGGGCGGTCATGTGGGGGAAAAGGTTGAAGCTTTGAAATACCATCCCGATCCGGGCGCGCACCCCTTGCGGGTTCAAACCGGGGATGGCGATGTCTTCGCCATCAAGGAATATCTCGCCATCCTCAACCGCCTCTAGCAGGTTGATGCACCGCAGCAACGTCGATTTTCCTGCCCCCGATGCGCCGATCAGGCAGACCATCTGGCCCTCTTCTACATCCAGATCAATGCCGTCGCAGACTGTGTTGGGCCCAAATTGTTTGACCATTCCGCGCAGCTTGAGCTTGGTCATCAGCTGCGGTCCCGCATCTGTTTGGCCATCAGGTAATCGGCGTAGCGGGTGGCCGGGATTGTCACGATGAGAAAGATGATTGCCGCACCGACGTAGGGTGTGAAATTGGCAGTCAGGGATTTGAACACGCCTGCTTGGCGAAAAATTTCAACGGGGCCAATGAAGCTGAGAAGCGAGACGTCTTTTTGTAGCGCAATCAGCATGTTCATCTGCGCTGGCACCACATTGCGGATTGCCTGCGGCAGAACCACATCGCGCATGACTTGGCGTTCGCTGAGGCCAAGTGACAGAGCGGCGGATCGTTGGCTTTGGTGCACGCTGTCGATGCCAGAGCGGAAAATTTCAGCGACATAGGCCGCATAGGTCAGGATCAACGCGAGTGAGCCCCAAATATAGGGCGAATTCCACGGGCGCGGCAGGCCAAGGCCGGGGATGCCGAAACCGATCAGGTAGACCGTCAGGATCACGGGGACGCCGCGGAAGACATCCGTGAAGGTCGCCCCAAAAATACGCAGCGGAAAAAGCGCGGGGTTCTTGGCATCGCGTGCCAGTGCGATCAGCAGGCCAAGGATTGCGATGGCCGGTGCCGACCATGCAAAGATCATGATGTTGATCTTGAAGGCATCCAGCAGCTTGGGGAATGTATCGACCAGCACATCGCCGTTAAAGAAACTGCGCTGCACCTTTTCCCAGCCCGGTGTCATCGGCACAAATATGACGATGCAGGCCAGCACAAGAATAGTACTGGTTGCCGCAATGATCAGTGATCGCTTGCGTTGCTTTGTTTCATATTCTGCGCGGCGGGTCAGGCCCGCCGCCTTGGTCGTGGCCATGTTACTTGATCAATGGAACACCGGTGGTGTCCTGTAGCCATGTCGCTTCAATCGCGGCCAGCTCACCGCTTTCGGTCAAGGCGGCGAGTGCTTCGTCCACGCAGGCTTTCAGCGGGCTACCTTCCTCCATCAGCATCCCAAATTGGTCAGGGTTGTCGCTGGTATCCGGGGCGAATTGCCCAATGACTTTGGACCCTTCGATCATAACTGCACTGAGGAAGAGCGCAGTTGGCAGATCAAACAAAGCCGCATCAATCTGGTTCGCAGACATCGCAGCATTCACATCGGCATTGTCACCATAAAGCAGCGGGTCGCTGGTTGGTTGGATCACATCCGTGAGTTTGGGGACGGCAGTGGTCGACCCAACAGCGCCCCATTGCAGGTCGCGCAGGGCATCAAGCGTGGGGGCGGTGTCTGTCGCGCCCGGGCTGACCAGAACGGCCATTGGCGCGGTATAGTAAGGGGCCGAGAAATCAACAACCTCGTCTCGTGCAGCGGTGATCGAATACTGCTGCATGTTCATGTCAAAATTCTTGGCACCCGGCTGGATCGCCTCATCAAAGGATGACCGGACCCAGACGACATCTTCGGCAGCGAACCCCATCTCGGTCGCGACGGCATAGGCGACAGCGGCCTCAAACCCCTGCCCGCTTTCGGGCGCGTCATCCAGCACCCAAGGGTAGTAAGCCGGATTGCCGGTCGCAATGGTGAGTTTGCCTTCGGTTAGTGTTTTCCCTGCTGCGCAGTGGCCGCCAGCAAGGGCTGCGGTGGATGTCAGCGCAAGCGTCGCCGCCATGATGGAAAGCATCTTTGTCATAATCTCTAACCTTCTGTTGAACCCTTCGGATCAAAGGTTAGTTCGCTGCCCACGGGCTGTCCAGCGCAGGCGGGTCTGGCAGCGCCTGCACTGCCAGACCCGACGTTTCTTTGCCTATTAGCTCATCAATTGTCCGGCTTCTGGCACCCAGTGGAACGCCGCATCGCCAGCACCGGTATCGACGTAGCCCACGGCGGGGAATGGCATGTGATAGCCGATGGCAGGAATACGATCTGCCGCGATCATGCCCAGCACGTTACGACGCGATGCGGCCGCGGCCTCTTTATCGGCATCAAAGCGCACCTCCCATTCGGGTCGTGCCAGTGACCAGACCGGGTGGTTGGCCAGATCGGCAAAGATCACAAGGCCAGCACCCGCACTGTCCAAATGGTAGACCATATGGCCAGGCGTATGCCCAAAAGCAGCGATGCCTGTAATCCCGCTGACGACATCGCCGCCATCACCAAGGAAAGTCATCTGATCGGCCAGCGGGCGCACATTGGCATCAAACCCGTCGTTGCCCGCAGCGGCCCAATGATCAAATTCGGCCTGCCCGGTGACATAACGGGCATTGGCAAATGTCGGCCCGCCGCCGTTCATCAATCCGCCAATATGGTCGCCATGCATATGGGTCAGCACGACGATATCGACCTGATCGGCGGTGTAGCCAGCGCCTTCCAGCGCGCCCAGCGTGGCGGCGGCATTTAGCCCGGTGTCGAACAACACCAGCTCGGACCCGGTGTTCACCAATGTTGGCGTAAAGAAGAATTGAGAGGCTTCGGTTGACAGGAAGTTCTGTTCACTGACCGTCGCGAATTCTTCTTCGGACACGTTCATCCCAAAGATACCTTGCGGGTTTTCGCGAGGGGTTGTGCCGCCCAGAATGGTGGTGACTTCAAAATCACCGATCATAAAACGGCGGTGGGTGGCAAAGCTGGCGCCTTTCATAGGCGCTTCGGCCTGTGCTGCACCAGCAGCCAAACCGGCAACGGGCAGCGCCGCGCCCGTGGTGAGCAGTTTACGGCGGGTCAGATGGGTCATGAAATCTCTCCTGTTGGTGATACGAAGCTGTGTATCACCAACAGGTAGGGCGAAATTGTCGCAGGTCATTCACACTGGTGTGAGGCGCGTTATTCGTTGCCCAGCGCGGTGGGGCCCAATGCATTCAGGCCTTTGAGGATATCAATGGCATAAGCCAGCTGGTAGTCATCCTCCCGCAGTGCTGCGGCGGCTTCGGCCCGCGCGCGATCGTCTTCGATCTGGCGGATTTCATCCTCGCTCAGGCTGTCGTTTTCAAGCGAGCCACGCAAACCGGCCTCTGACCGCTCATTCCGCTCTTCTTCATCTTCTTCAACATCCTCACGCGGGCGGGGCTGTTCGACGATGATATCGGGCGAAATACCCAAGGATTGAATGGACCGGCCCGATGGCGTGTAGTAGCGCGCCGTCGTCAGGCGCATCGCGCCGTCCTGGCTAAGTGGGACAACTGTCTGGACAGAGCCTTTGCCGAACGAGTTTGTCCCAATTACGATTGCCCGACGGTGATCTTGCAAAGCACCGGCAACGATTTCGGATGCAGAGGCAGAGCCGCCATTGATCAGCACCACAATTGGTTTCCCCTCGGCCAGATCGCCAGGTGTTGCGTTAAACCGATCGCCATCTGCCGCTTCACGACCGCGCGTCGATACGATTTCGCCAGCGTCAAGGAACGCATCCGAGACATAAACCGCCTGGCTGAGCAAACCGCCAGGGTTGTTGCGCAGGTCCAGAATGATGCCATCGATGTTTTCAAAACCGCCCGCTTCCGCGACCTGTTTTTCCATACCGTCACGCAGGTTTGGGAAGGTTTGTTCGTTGAAGGTTGTGACCCGCATGACAACAGCATTGCCTTCGGTCCGGCTGCGCACGGCGGTCAGCTTGATCGTGTCGCGGATGATGGAGACGTCAAATGGTTCTACCTCGCCTTCACGCACGATGGTCACGATGATCTCGGCTCCAACAGGGCCACGCATCATGCGCACGGCTTCATCCAAGGTCAGACCCAGCACGCTTTCGCCATCCACGGCGGTGATGAAATCACCTGCCTGAATACCTGCAGCCTCTGCCGGGGTGCCATCCATGGGTGAGACAACTTTGACCCAGCCCTCTTCCTGCGTCACCTCAATGCCAAGGCCACCAAATTCGCCAGAAGTGCTAACCCGCATCCGTTGTGCCGCATCGGGCGACAGGTAGCTTGAGTGTGGGTCAAGCGAGGTCAGCATGCCATTGATTGCCGCTTCAATAAGTTCGCGATCATCGACCTCTTCAACGTAGTTGGATCGGATGCGCTCAAAGATGTCCCCGAAAAGGTCCAGCTGTTGATAGACGCTGGTGTTTGATTCCGTCTCTTGCGCCAATACGGGCCCGGCGATCTGCGTTGTTGCCACCAGTCCAATTGCGGCGCCACCGACAGCGGCGAAAATCATCTTTTTCATCATCTATCCTTACCTACTCGACCGCAAACCATGCGTCGGGGTCCACGGGAGTTTGCCCGTCTCGTACCTCAAGATAAAGGGCTTGCGTCGCTTGCCCACCCGCAATGCCCAGATTATCAGTCAAAATCCCGTCATCCAGACCAGATGACGCACCCAAAAGCCCGATTGGCGCGCCTGCTGGCAAGACTTGGCCGGTTTGGCCGAAAACCTCGGCAAAGCCTGCCAGCACGAACATCACATCCGGGCTGGGTTCCAGAATGACCACCCTGCCGTAATCCAAAAGCGGGCCCTGAAACAGGATCGTTGCGGGTGCGGGCGATGTGACCAGCGCACGGGGTTCTGCGGCGATGCGGATACCCGCACGCCCGCTGCCATCATCGGGCAGAACAATCCCCGTGACCGGTAGTGGCAGGTTGCCTTCGGGTGACAGCACCTCAGCTCCTTCGGGGCGCGCCTGTGCGATCTGTGTTGCGAAATCGTCTAATGTCGCGGCACTTGCCACCAGCAAGGCCGTTTGTACTGGATCGTCGACGAAACGCGCCGGTAGATCACTGCGTTCAGATGCCGCCACTGCCAGTGCCGCGCGCGCCTCCTGTGCCCCCTGCAAGCCATCCTGCAGCGTTTGTGCCGCCGCATCCTGCGCCGCACGCACCGCGCGTGTTTCCTCTAGCAGCGCGTTCAGTCGCCCGACCTCTGCCTCTAGCCCAGGCGTGACGTCTGCCACCAGCATGCCAGCACGTACCGTGTTCAATGGCCCGTCAGGGTGTGCGCGCAACACCGGTTGTGGTGTTTTGCTGATCGCAGACAGAACCCCCAACAACTGGGCAAATTCCGCGGTACGCAGTTGTAATTCTTCGGTCAGTATTCCTTCTCGCAGCGCGATCTCGCGCTGCTCCACCCGCATGGCAGCGAGACCTGCCTCATAGGCCTGCACGGTCTGGGTGAGTGCCGCAATCCGGTCGCTTGCGCCTATCGATGCTTCAAGCTGCGCCTGGGCCGCCTGCAATTGGGCCGCCGCCTCTTGCGCGGATTGTTGGGCAAAACCCGCGGTTGCGAGACAGATCAAAAGGGCGGAGAGGCGGATCATCTTACGATCAAACTCTGGCCGGTCATTTCCGGTGGCAGGTCCAGCCCTATCAGGTCAAGCACCGTGGGGGCCAGATCGGCCAAACGCCCGTCGCGCAAACGGACGCCCTGTGGCCCACCAACCAAGGCCACTGGCACAGGGTTCAGCGTATGTGCGGTATGCGGTCCGCCCGTTTCGGGATCAATCATCGTTTCGCAATTACCGTGATCTGCGGTGACAATCATTGCACCGCCAGCCTTTTCAAGTGCTGCCAAGACCTGACCCAGCCCGGTATCAACAGCCTCGCAGGCCTTAATCGCAGCGCCCAGATCGCCGGTGTGACCGACCATATCAGGATTGGCGTAATTGGTGACAATCAGGTCATAGCCGTCTTCAATGGCTTTGACGAAATGGGTGGTGACCTCGCCCGATGACATCTCTGGCTGCAGATCATAGGTCGCGACATTGGGCGACTTGGGCATGTAACGGTCCTCGCCGTTCTCTGGCGTCTCGATCCCGCCGTTGAGGAAGAAGGTCACATGCGGATATTTTTCGGTTTCGGCCAGCCGGAACTGGCGCAACCCATGTTTGGCCACCCAGGCGCCCAACGTGTTCTGGATGTCGCGCTTAGGAAAGACCGTGTCGAACCATGCATCGTGCCGATCCGAGTAGGTCACCATGCCAAGACGCGCGGCAAGCTGGGGTTGCTTGCGCGCGAACCCATCAAACTCAGGATCAGCGATCGCGGCTAAGATTTCCCTTGCGCGGTCAGAGCGGAAGTTGAGGCAGAAGAAGCCGTCGCCTTCAGCAAGGCCCGCGTAGGCTGCAATGACAGTGGCTGGGATAAATTCATCCGTTTTGCCATCTGCATAGGCGGCTTTGATCGCGGCCTGTGGCGCATCAGCCTTGTGCCCGACGCCTTTGATCATCGCATCATAGGCGGTCTCGACCCTGTCCCAGCGGTTATCGCGGTCCATCGCAAAGTAGCGACCAATGACAGTGACGATCTGCGCCTGTGCGGGCAGATTATCTTGTAACGTCTTCATGAAGCTTTCAGCCGAGGACGGCGCCACATCGCGCCCGTCTGTGATGGCATGAATGGCAACGGGCACGCCTGCGTCAGTCAGCGCTTTGGCGGCGGCAATGATGTGGTCCACATGCCCATGTACTCCACCATCGGACACAACACCCATCAGATGCGCTGTCCCGCCGCTCTCTTTCATCTTCTCGATAAAGCGGACCAGGGCATCTGCCTCAAAAAACGATCCATCTTCGATGGCCAGTTCAATCTGACCCAGATCCATCGCCACAACACGGCCTGCGCCAATATTGGTATGCCCCACCTCGGAATTACCCATCTGGCCACCGGGCAGACCCGCATCACGGCCATGGGTCAAAAGCTGTGCATGGGGGCCTTGCATCACTGCATCGAAGTTTGGGGTATTGGCCTGTTTGGGCGCGTTACCCTCAATCTCATCGCGTAGACCCCAGCCATCCAGAATGCACAAAACAACGGGTTTAGGGGTGGGCATGGTGAACTCCTCTCAGCGTTGGCGGATGTGTAGCGCAGCCATCCCTTTATGGAAACCGCATCCCCTCTTCATCTTGGCCAAAAACGCCCGCCGGAGGCACCTCAGGCCCGATGATAAGGGCCACCAGCCAAGATCGAGGCGGCACGATACAATTGTTCCGCCAACATCACCCGCACCAGCATGTGGGGCCAAACCATTTTGCCAAAACTCAAGGACGCATCTGCACGGTCGCGCAAGGCCGGATCAATGCCGTCCGCGCCACCAATCACGAAACTCACATCCTGCCGCCCTTGGTCGCGCCAATCCGCGAGAAGGGCTGCAAAGCCTGTCGAGCTCATGACCTTGCCGCGTTCATCCATTGTGCAAATCAGGGCACCATCCGGCACTACACGCGTCAGCAAGGTCGCCTCTGCCGCCATGCCGCCACCCTTTTTATCTTCGACTTCAATGAGTTGCGCAGGACCAAGGGCCAGTGCCCGCCCGGTCCGGTCAAACCGGGTGAGGTAGTCTTCATAAAGGTCGCGCTCGGGCCCTTTGCGCAAACGGCCCACAGCGCAAATCTGGACACGCATCAGACGGCGGTCGCCGCCCCGGGCTGCCACATTTTTTCAAGCTGATAAAACTCGCGCACCTCGGGTCGGAAGATATGCACGATGATATCGCCTGTGTCGATCAACACCCAATCGCCCGTGTCTTTGCCCTCTGTCTTCGCGATGATCCCGAATTCCTGCTTGAGCTTATCGGCCAGCTTTTCAGCCATCGCCGTGACCTGGCGGGTCGAACGACCAGAGGCGATGACCATATAGTCACCGATCTCGGACTTGCCGCGCAGATTGATTTGCACGATGTCTTCGCCTTTGTCATCATCAAGAGATTTCAGAACAGCCGCCAAAAGGCTTTCGCTGTTTGCTTGCTGGGTCGTCATTGCGCCGACCCCGGCTTTGGCTGGTGTCCCGGCCGCTGTAGAAAGAGACAGTTCATTGTCCTCCTTAAAGCACGTCGTCAAGGCCCCGACGCCCGGGCATGGTGAGAAGGTAGCAACGCCTGATCTTTTTTTCAACACAACGCTTAGGGGCAATCCGGCATATCACGCAATTGCTGCGGGGACGTCACAGCCGATAGCGGCCCAGCCTGCACTAAGGGCAGAAAGGCCCCGTCCTGTTGCATGCGTATCGCTACGTCAACACGGGCATCATTTGTCGGGCCATCACCGATCCGGCAGGGTGAGACATTGATTGATAGCGATCCTTTAGTGGCGTCATCGTTTTCTGCCTGCCACGTCCGGGCCTGTGCCTGCAGTCCCCGCAATGCGGCGTAGTCGGCGGGATTAACCATAAAGACCGAACCATTGCGTTGCAGCGCGAACTGTCCATTGCGGGTGTCGCCCAAGTCAACGCGTGAGACGGTAAATATCATCTTGGCCCCGCCCGGGCTGACGTCGATACCCGCAGGCAGTTTCAGATCAATCGCCAAATCGGCCGGATCTGCAGTTGTCGGTGACAATCCACTCAACCGCATGGCGGTGACAGGCACGATGCTGGTACAGGCGGTCAGGGCCAGTGCGGATAAAAGTGCAAGACGCATAAGAATCTCCTTTGACAGATATTTTTTATTGTTTTACATTAATTTTTAAAATTAAAAAGGTGATAAATGTCAAAACTTCATATGCTATCGAAACGCGCCAGTTTGCTGGGCTGGCTGACCATTGCCGGGATGATCCTGCTACCGCTGGCTGTGATTATCAATCTTGTGATGTCTCCGCTGACGCCAGCAACGGTGCAGGTTGATTTCGCCGTTTCACCGGATGCGACCCAAACGCAGTTACAAATAGCACTTGCGCTTGGCCTGCTTAAGCTGGTTGTTCTGCTGTTCATTCTGAACAGCATGCGCAAGCTGTTTGCGGCCTATGCCGCGGGTGAGGTTCTGACGGATCATTGCGCCTTGCTGATCCAGCGGATCGGGCAGGGCTTTCTGGCTTTGGCCGCTGCCACGTTTCTGTTGCGTCCATTGCAGATGTTGGTCCTGACGATGGCGAACCCGCCCGGTCAGCGCAGTATCGCAATCACCTTGGATAGCGAGATCATTTTCTTCGCCCTGTCCGGTGCGCTAATCGTGATCATCGGCTGGGCGATGCGCGAAGCCTCTGACATCGCGACTGAGCATAAGTCCTTCGTATGAGCGAGATGCAAATTATCGTCCGCCTTGATGTGATGCTGGCCCTGCGCAAGATGAAATCGCGTGATCTGGCCGCGGCCGTGGGGATTACCGAACAAAACATCAGCCTGCTGAAGTCCGGCAAGGTGAAGGGGATCAGGTTTGATACATTGGCCAAGATTTGCGCGGTGTTGGAGTGTCAGCCTGGGGATTTGTTAGAGGCGCAGACGCCCGCCGAAGACGCTGATTTTATGCGCGCGGATCAATGAAGGCCTTGCCGTCAGGCAGGGCCAACACCGCGGGCAGTTTCTCTATCGCCTCAGACAGCGGCACGATTCCGGCCACATCTGTTTTCCATGTGCCACTGACAAACCGTTCCTGAATTTCGACAAAGGCCTGGGGAATGCGCGCTGGGTCCACCTCATTCATCCAGCGGGTGAGCCAGAACCCCTCGATCCGTTTGTTCTGAAAGATCATTTGGCCCAGCTGTGTCAGTGCTGGCGCATCGGTGGACAGTTTACCGTAGTTCACCCAACGCGCATGGCTGGGCATGGCAAAGAACAGATCAGAGGTGAATTGATCACCCACCGCATCCAGCAGGATGCGTGGTTTGAGCGATTTGAAGATGGTCCTTGCCGCACCGCGCGGGTCCAACTCACCAGTTACGATGACTTCGGCTGCACCTAGGGCGCGCAGGCTTTCAGCTTGCGCCGTGCGCCGAACCACAGCAATCGGTTTGATCCCATGATCCCGGCCCAGCGCGATTAGCAGTTTGCCCAGTTGCGATCCGGCAGCGTTGAGCACGAAACTATCCCCGCCACTTTTTTTCGCGATATCAAACATCGCAATCGCAGTCAGCGGGTTGACCAGCTGCCCGGCGGCATCCGCCTCGGCCAGATCGGGGCGGCAGGGGACCAAGGTCGTCACATCCGTCATTGCGTATTCCGCCCAGGCGCCAGAGGCGGTTGCGAAAAAGCTGACGCGCTGCCCCATTAGCGGGGTATCGCCCGCCACAACCTCGCCCACGCCTTCGAACCCTGCTGGTATGCCCTTGATCCGCGGCTGGCCGTATTCGCCCTTGATGAAATGGATATCGGAGGGGTTGACCGCCGCCAGATGCACTTTGATCACCGCCTGCCCTGTACCCGGCTGGGGCACAGGTACTGTTTGATGGGCCAGAAATGGCGTCAGATCAGCGATGTTCGGGCCCGTTTGGGTATCGGCGTAGCCATCACACAATTGGGCAAGCGCTTGCATCTGGTCTGGCAATGTCATCATCAGCCCCTATAAATCAAAGGTCGCAAAAACCGGGGCATGGTCGCTGGGTTTTTCCCACCCGCGTGCGTCACGCAAAACCCGGCTGCTATGTGCCGCTGATTTGATGTCCGACGTGGCCCAGATGTGATCAAGTCTGCGGCCCTTGTCCGCGGCATCCCAATCTTTGGCGCGATAGGACCACCAGCTGTAAAGCAGGCCATCAGGGATATCATTGCGCGTCACATCCGCCCAATCGCCTGCATCCATCACCTGTCCGAAATGTTCCACCTCAATCGGCGTATGGCTGACGACCTTCAGCAGCTTTTTGTGATCCCAAACATCATCTTCGCGCGGCGCGATGTTCAGATCGCCCACAAGGATGGATTTCTGCGGCTTGGACGCATGATAAGCATCACGCATGTCTGTCAGATAATCCAGCTTTTGACCAAATTTTTCATTCACGATGCGATCAGCGACATCACCACCCGCAGGCACATAGTGATTGTGAATGGTCACACCGTTTTCCAGCTTGCCTGCAATGTGGCGGGCATGGCCTAGCCCAGCAAAATCCTCTGCCCCGGCCTCAACCATTGGGAGCTTGGAAAAGATCGCGACGCCGTTGTAGCCCTTCTGCCCGCGCGCCACCATGTGGCTGTAACCCAATGCCTGGAACTGCTCCAACGGGATTTTGTCAACGGGGCTTTTGCATTCCTGCAAACACAGCACATCCGGGGCCTCCTCGCGCATCAGACGCGCAACGATATCTTCGCGCAGACGGACCGAGTTGATGTTCCAGGTGGCAAGGGTAAAGGGCATGTTTCTATCCGTTCTGAGTGTTGGCGTATTGCGTCAAAGGCTAAGTGTCGCCGCAGGGCGCATAAACCCTGTTTCGATATCACGTCTGTTCTTGATCGGTGGGGTCATCCGCGCTTTGGCTGCAGGGTGGTTGGGATCGAGCACACCATATTTAACCAAGAGTGCTGCAATCGCAGCCTCGCTCGCGCGGGTGGCCCCATCGGCAATCTTCAGCGCGATGCCGATCCGTTTCTCCGGGATGATGGCGATGAAGACGCCTTCTGCCCCCGTCTTGACCGCAACCTTGTGATCCATCGCGCGCATCAGATCCGTGCAGGCGCGCGTTTCGCCTGCGACGAGTTCAGGATAGCGCATCATCGCCGCCGTCAGTTTTTGCGCGGCTGTGCTGCGCGTGTCCGACCGATCTCCCGCCGTTGCAAAAAACGCCATCGCACGGGCCAACCCATGGACCGTGCAGGCGTGGTTCGGGGCAGAGCATCCATCGATCCCGAACATCGGGCTGGTTTCCTGCGTGACCTCTTCAAAGGCTGCTTTGCAGGCCTGTTGGACCGGGTGATCAATCAGCTCATAGTCGGGCCCGGCGTTCAGATGCTTGGACAGCGTCAAAAAACCCGCGTGTTTGCCAGAGCAATTATTATGCATCTGACAGGGGTTTTCATGCCCTCGAATCAGCGCATTGCGCGCATCCCGGTCATCAGGCAATTGGGGGCCGCAGCGAAAGGCATCATCGGTCAGCCCAAGGTCATTCAACCACGCCTGCACACGGTCTGTATGGATTGCTGCACCATTGTGGGATGCACAGGCCAGCGCCAGTTGCTCATCGCTCAGATGCACGCCTGCGCCGCTTTCCAGCAAGGGCAAGGCCTGGATCATCTTGCAAGAGGATCGCGGGTAAATCACAGCATCCGGATCACCCCATGCCGCAATGATCTGGCCTTTATCGTCGCACACAACAGCGTGACCTTGATGGATGCTTTCCAGTAAATCCCCGCGCCAGACTTCTACGAGATCAACAGGATTTGCCATTTTATTGCCTTTTTGGATTGTATAAGTCGATCACGTAGCGCAGAGCAGATCGCCATAGGGCTTCCCCCCGCGGGCGATTTTTTGCTAAGCTCTAAGCTATCGAGTTGAACAACGTCTCGCCAGTCGAAAAGGTGCCGCAAGATGCGCTAGGATCGGATGAGACATCCAGAGGCAAGGACAGCTTGGAGGCTGTAAAATGATTTTGAATATTTCGCGTATGATGAGTGTGTCACTGGCACTGCTGTTGGCGAATGCCGCCACAGCGCAGGAAGAAAGCGACAACCGCGTTTCTGCAAACACAGATTGGAGCGTTTTTGTCGAAAGCGACCCCAGTGAATGCTGGGCGGTCTCTGCCCCCAAAGAGACGCTGAACACCCGCGACGGAAATGCCGTTGACGTGCGCCGCGGCGATATACGTCTGATCGTCTTTTATCGCCCATCCGAAAATGTGAACGGTCAGGTGATGTTCACCGGTGGTTATCCTTTCGCAAACGAATCGACCGTCAGCGTGCAGGTGGGCGACACAACATTCCAGATGTTCACCCAAGGCGAAACAGCTTGGCCCGCAACGCCCGAAGATGACGCAAAATTCGTAGCCGCCATGAAGCGCGGCGCCAATGCGATCGTCACAGGCCGTTCGGGCCGTGGCACGCAGACACAAGATACCTTTAGCTTGCTGGGCTTTACCGCAGCGGTGGATGAAGCGGCCAATCGCTGCGCCGGTTAAACCCACTATGCAATTAACGTAGAGAGGCGGTTTCCTTGTGGAAACCGCCTCTTTCTCTTATATCGCCATCAAACCCCGAATTAAGAGACCCGCCATGGACGCCAAGGCCCCCATTACGCAGGAC
>JBCAZI010000049.1:0-25687 GCA_038533095.1 Pseudomonadota bacterium | reverse complement strand
GGTTGATCTGGTGCTTTGTGCCGCCTCCAATATGGAGCGCGCCTATCCCGCAATTGCCGTGGAAATTCAACAGCTTCTGGGCGCGGGCGGCTTTGCCTTTGACATGAACGTCGCCTGCTCAAGCGCCACATTCGGCATCCAGACAGCGGCTGACATGATCCGCGCAGGCTCCATCCGCCGCGCGCTGGTGATCAACCCCGAGATTTGTTCGGCGCATCTGGAATGGCGCGACCGCGACTGTCATTTCATCTTTGGCGATGTGGCGACGGCGACCCTGCTGGAGCGGGATGAGGACCTGAGCAAGCCCAAATTCAAGGTCCTCTCCACCCGTTGCGCGACCCAGTTCAGCAATAATATCCGTAATAACAACGGCTACTTACGCCGCACGCAGGACCGGATGGAAGACCGCCGTGACATGCAGTTTATGCAAAACGGGCGCAAGGTGTTCAAAGAGGTGCTGCCGCTGGTCAGCAAACACATTGCCGATCATATGGGTGATGAAAACATCGCCGCCGCCGACCTGCGCCGCTTGTGGCTGCATCAGGCCAACAAGACGATGAACGATTACATCGGAAAGAAAGTGCTGGGTCGCACCCCCGAATCGGGCGAGCAACCTAATATCTTGCAGGATTACGCCAATACCTCTTCCGCGGGGTCCATCATCGCATTTTCTAAACATTCCAATGACATGACGCCGGGCGACAAAGGCTTGATCTGTTCCTTCGGCGCGGGCTATTCGGTGGGTTCTGTGATTGTTGAACGTGCCTGAAGGTCAAAACAAATGAAGCTTATCCTCGCTGCTACACTCTTGCTGACACTCGCCGCTTGCGGCGTGCCTTTCGTGCCGCTGATCTAGGGCCTGACCCTAGCCAGACACGCGTTTGTGCACATCTTCCAATGTCTCGACTCGCTCTGAATAACGGTCGGTCAGCATCGCACTGCGCCCCCGCGTCATGATCGTAAAGCGCGCGAGCTCCTCCATCACATCCACAATCCGGTTGTAGAGGGATGAGGGCTTCATCCGCCCGCCTTCAAACTCTTTCCAGGCCATCGGGACCGAGGACTGGTTGGGGATGGTGATCAGCCGCATCCAGCGGCCCAGAATACGCAACTGATTGACGGTGTTGAAGGATTGCGACCCGCCGCTGACCTGCATCACCGCCAGTGTTTTGCCTTGCGTCGGCCGGATACCCCCGATGGGTGACAAGGGCAGCCAGTCGATCTGGGTTTTCATGATGCCCGTCATGGCACCATGCCGTTCAGGGCTGGACCAGACCATACCTTCGGACCATAGCGCCAGTTCGCGCAGTTCGGCCACTTTGGGGTGATCGGCGTCTGCGTCATCCGGCAAAGGCAGACCTGATGGATTGAAGAACCGTGTCTCACAGCCCAGCGCACGCAAGACACGCGCGCCTTCTTCGGCACAAAGCCGCGAATAGCTGGTGGCGCGCAATGATCCGTAAAGCAACAGAATGCGCGGCGGGTGTTGTGGGGCACCAGGCCCGGCAAGTGCGGCAATATCCAAAGGGTACAAAGCCCCTGCCACCAGATTGGGCATATCTGATGCGTCAATCTCCATCAGGATGTTTCTTCCAAATGCAGTTTCATATCGATCAAAACCTGCTGCAGCGATGTTGTCTCTCGCAGCATGCGCTTGGCTTCGTTGATGGTGATGACCCCGTCGGCGATGGATTGATTGTATTCGGCCATCAACATCGCAAAGCGCTGGCTGAGCTTGATGACATCAGAATTGATCTCACCCTCGCTGTTCGCACGTTCAGTATCATGTGACATGGTCACGCCCTTCAACTCTGCCAAGGCTGAGGTGACATGCGGGTAAGAGGCTGCAGCCTCTAGCAATGCAACCGCATCAACAGGCATAAAGCGATCAGCGTGATCTTCGCTGTCGGAATAATAGCGACCCAAGGTCGCTTTGGACTTGCCTGTTAACTCACAGGCAGCCTCGATCCCGACATCCTTAACCAAAGCCTCGGTGTGCTTTTTGAGGTAACTGCCTTGTCCCGCCATCTTTCTGCTCCATCCACGCGTTTCTAACCTTTAGATCCGGGGGAATTTCGGTTTCCAATTCCCATGTTAAGCAAATGCACTGAATGCTAGAAATAATCCAGTCTCGAGTTTCTGGGACGGTGTAACGAGTTGTCGTGCTGAGTGGTACGATGTGTTTAGGATCGCGATCCGCTAAGTTTAGTGAGTGTCTGGTTTTCTCCACCCAATGCGCAATGGGTTGGCCTTGCAAATGCGACCATGCCGACGGTAATCAGTCGGCATGGCCAAGCTCTATTTCAACTATTCCACCATGAACGCGGGCAAATCCACTGTCCTGCTGCAAGCGTCGCACAACTACATTGAGCGGGGCATGCAAACCTATCTGATGATTGCACGCTTCGATGACCGCGCTGGTGTCGGGCGGATCGGCAGCCGGATCGGGATTGGGGCCGATGCCGATACATTTGGGGCAGAGGACGATCTGTTCGATATGATCGCCGCACGTCTGGAAAAAGGCCCATGCGCCTGCGTCTTTCTGGACGAGGCGCATTTCATGACGCCAGAACACGTTTGGCAACTGGCCCGCGTGGTGGATGACCTTGGTGTGCCGGTTATGACTTACGGCCTGCGCGTCGATTTTCGTGGGCGGCTGTTTCCCGCCTCGGCATCTTTGCTGGCGCTGGCCGACGAAATGCGTGAGGTGCGCACGATCTGTCATTGCGGCAAGAAGGCCACGATGGTGGTGCGCCAAGATGATCAGGGCAATGTGCTGGCAACAGGCGATCAGATCGTGGTGGGCGGCAATGAACGTTATGTGTCGCTTTGCCGCCGTCACTGGCGCGAGGCGATGGGCGATCACGCCGATCCCAACAAACCCTAAGGTCCAACTTCATCTTGGCCCAAAAACGCCCGCCGGAGGCTCCGGCGCGTCAATAAAAGCTCTGCGGGTCAATATCGATCGCCATGCGCAGATTGTTAGGCAAACGGAACTGTCCTGCCCATTTGGCTAGCGCTTGTTGCAATGGCGCAGATTTCTCTGCTTTCACCAGTAACCGGACGCGGTGCCGCCCCCGCACCCGCGCGATGGGAGCTGGTGCAGGCCCAAAGACCTGCGCCCCAATCTGGCGCAAAGGCGCGTCCATACGCGCCATCTCTGATCCCAGGTCAAAGACCTCTTGTACATTGGGGCTGCTCAGAATAATCCCGGCCATGCGGCCATAGGGGGGCACGCCGGCGGCTTTGCGCTCCTCGGCTTCTGCGGCCCAAAAGCTTTCCTCATCGCCCGCCAGAATGGCGCGGATCACACTATGCTCTGGCTGATAGGTTTGTAGCAGTGCCTCGCCCGGTGTATCCGCCCGACCGGCGCGGCCTGCCACCTGCCGCATCAGCTGAAAAGTTCGTTCCGCTGCGCGTAGGTCTGACCCCTGCAGCCCCAAGTCGGCGTCAATCACACCCACCAGCGTCAGCAAAGGAAAGTTATGTCCCTTGGCCACCAATTGGGTGCCAATGATGATGTCTGTGCCACCTTCAGCGATTTCTTCGATATGCGCCTTCATCGCGCGGGCAGAGCCATAAAGGTCCGAGGACAATACCGCGATCCGCGCATCGGGAAACAGCGTAGCCACCTCTTCGCCCATCCGTTCCACGCCCGGGCCAACTGCGCTCAGCCGGTCCTCTGCCCCGCAGCTGGGACAGATTGTTGGCATTGGTTTTGTCTCGCCGCATTGATGGCACATCAGGCGTTTGAGGAAGCGGTGTTCCACCATGCGCGCATCGCAATGATCACAGCCAATCTGATGTCCACAGGCACGACACAGCGTGATCGGCGCATAGCCGCGGCGGTTGAGGAAAATCAGCGATTGCTCGCCCTTGTCCAACCGCGCCTGGATCGCGCCCCTTAGGGTGGGCGACACCCATGTGCCCCCCGGGACATCCTCAACCCGCATATCAATGGCCGCCATCTTGGGCATGACTGCCGCCCCAAAGCGCGACGTCAGTTCCAGCCTCTGATATTTACCCGCCTCGACATTTGCCCAGCTTTCCAAACTTGGCGTGGCTGAGGCCAGCACGACCTGCGCCCCGTTGATCGCCGCACGCAGCACAGCCATATCGCGGGCGTTGTACAACACCCCATCCTCTTGTTTGTAGGATGTGTCATGTTCTTCATCTACGACGATCAAGCCAAGGTTCTGATAGGGCAAAAACAAAGCCGAGCGCGCCCCCACGACCAGCTGCGCATCCCCCTGCCCGACCATGCGCCAGCAGCGGCGACGCTCAGTCATGGTGACACCGGAATGCCATTCGGCAGGTTTCATGCCGAAGCGCGCCTCAACCCGGTTGATGAACTCGCCCGAAAGCGCGATTTCCGGCAGAAGGACGAGGGCCTGACGGCCCATGCGCAGACATTCCGCGACGGCCTCTAGATAGACCTCTGTCTTGCCCGATCCGGTCACGCCTTTTAGCAGGGTCGTGCCGTAGCCCTCACTGCGCAGTGCCGCACGTAAAACCTCGGCCCCGGCGGCTTGATCGGGGCTGAGGTCCTTGCCGCCATAGTCTGGATCAAGCTGTGGATAAGGCGTATCACGTGGGGCCTCTTCCTCAGACACCGCCCCAAGTTTCACCAAGCCCTTGACCACCGAGGTGCCGACCCCGGCCATCTCTGCCACTTCGCCCAATGTGAAGGACAGACCGCCATAGTCGCGCAGCACCGCCAGCACCTTTTCCCGCGCGCCTGTCATGCGGTCCGGGGTTATGTCGCCCAGGCGGTAGACTTTGCGCATGGATTGCGCATCACCCAAGCCCGGCGCGCGGGTGCCAAGGCGCAGCATCGCGGGCATGGACGTCAGCGTATATTCGGCAGCGCGGGTCAGAAAGCTGCGCATCTCATCGCGCATCGGTGCCACATCCAGCACACGAATGACGGACCTTATCTTGGCGCGGTCATAGTCGCCCTTGCCCGGCCCCCAAACTACGCCCAATACTTTGCGCGGGCCCAGCGGCACCTCAACAAAAGCCCCCAGATGGCACCCACCTTCAGGCGCTTTGTAATCCAACAGGCGATCCAGCGGTTGGGTTGTTAAGACCCCCACCAAATCACCTTCATGGAAAAAGCTGTCTGTCATATCCGCCTTAAGGGTTTCCGCCATCTAGCGGATCAGTTAAACGCTGAGCCAACAAACACCAACACATTGCCGGAGTGAAGAGATGAAGTTTTTCGTAGACACAGCCGAGATCGACCAGATCAAAGAACTCAATGACCTTGGCATGGTCGATGGGGTCACGACAAACCCATCGCTGATCGCCAAATCTGGCCGTGATATTCTGGAAGTCACGAAAGAGATTTGTTCCATGGTCTCTGGCCCTGTTTCGGCCGAAGTGGTGGCACTTGAGGCCGATGACATGTTGGCCGAAGGGCGCAAGCTGGCCAAGATCGCCGACAACATTGCCGTCAAAGTACCCCTGACATGGGCGGGCCTGAAAACCTGCAAGACGCTGTCGGACGACGGCATCATGGTGAACGTGACCCTGTGCTTTTCTGCCAACCAGGCACTTCTGGCCGCCAAAGCCGGGGCGACCTTCATTAGCCCCTTTATTGGCCGTTTGGACGATCTGAACATGGACGGTCTGGAACTGATCGAGGATATCCGCACGATCTATGACAACTACGGGTTTGAGACGAATATCCTTGCCGCATCCATCCGGTCAGCCAACCACATGAGCGAATGCGCCAAGATTGGTGCCGATGTGGCCACCGCCCCTCCGGGCGTGATCAAAGCGATGGCCAACCATGTACTGACGGATAAAGGTCTGGCCGCGTTCATGGCGGATGCTGAGAAGGCCGGTATCAAGATCGTCTAAGGCATAGTACCGCTCATCGTCCACTAAACTGGCGCGACAAGAAAATTAGTGTTTGTGCGGTACCGCTGGAACCGCTCAACCTCCTGGTAGTCGTTGGCCACCATCCAATTTAAGAATGCTTCGGTGTTCTCTTTGTCGACTTCGACAAAGAGGTTAGGTCTGCATGATGCAATCAATCCTGCTAGACCATCCAGCACGTGTATTTCGGCACCTTCAACGTCGATCTTAACCAGATCAAAGGGTTCATCCAGCACGTCCTCTCCGCGGACGAGACTAAGTTCACCGCCTTCCGTCGCGATGCGCGCACCACCGATGTTGCGTTCGCGAAATGCTATCCCCGCGCCGCCAATCGTCTCGCTGTAAAAGCCGACCCCGACATGGCTTAGATCACAAACTGGCAAAAGACCGTTGATCGTAATGTTTGTGCGTAGCAGATCGATGACACGCGGATTGACCTCAATCGGTGTGATACGCGTCGCGTTCATCAACTTGCCAAAGAATATCGTATGATTGCCGACGTTTGCTCCGATATCCAACAGACGCCCCCCAACAGGGAAGCCCTTGGACATGATCAGCAACTCATCAGGTTCATAAAATCGTCCTGCAAGATGGTGCGACTGGACCAAATCGCGCGGCTGATCAACGGCAAAGAAGATTTCTTGCCCCAAGATATTGGTCCGTACGACTCTGACTTCTGGGGATTGAAAGTTTATTTTCATCACGCTCTTTTTTGTTTTGCCTATGGATGTTCGACAGCCGTTTCATACCCTAGAGGCAAAAAAGCCACTAGATCAATCGCGTTTCGAATTAGCGCAAGAAATCAAATAATTGATCTGCTAACTTGCCAAAAAACGAAAAAGCAGAGCAGGCTTATGAACCAACCACTGATGGCCGATGACCTTCGCGAGAAGATCATCGCAAACCCCGATGTCCTATTGGAAGACCCAGACGTCATGCGCGCCCTTGTGGGCGCTGATGCGGATCAAACGACCGGCAATATCGTCGATCTGCGTTCCGTCGCGATGGAGCGGTTAGAGGCGCGTTTTGACCGCCTTGAAGACACCCACCGCAATGTGATTGCCGCCGCCTATGACAATCTGGCGGGCACGAACCAAATCCACCGCGCGATCTTACGCATGCTTGACGCCAGTACCTTTGAGCGT
This sequence comes from Pseudomonadota bacterium, assembly GCA_038533095.1. Taxonomy (GTDB): domain Bacteria; phylum Pseudomonadota; class Alphaproteobacteria; order Rhodobacterales; family Rhodobacteraceae; genus Yoonia. The sequence continues at coordinate 18,659 of JBCAZI010000049.1, read as the reverse complement.
TTCTTGGCGGATCTTTCGGGCGAGGTCGCCGATATCCTGCGCGTCGACGCGGTGCGTTTGGTACTCGAAAGCAATCTACAAGACTCCCACAAAAGCGCAGGCGATGCTGTGGCCATCATGCCCGAAGGTTTTGTTGAGGGCTACATCACCCTCGGCCGCAACATGCCTGCGCGTCAGATCACCCTGCGCGAATTCCACAAAGTGGGTGGCAGCCTTTACGGCCCGCGTGCAGAATACATCAAATCCGAGGCCTGCCTGAAGGTTGACCTTGGCCCTGAGCGCCTGCCTGCGATGTTGGTCATGGGCAGCGAGGACCCCCAGCAATTCACACCACAACAAGGCACCGATCTGCTGACATTCTTTGTTGGCGTCTTTGAACGGGTCGTGCGCCGCTGGCTGGCCTGAAAATGATTGCGCCCGCCCTGTCAGACGCATTGAACGCTTGGCTGGCAGGCCAGCGCGCGCTTGCTGGTACGGCAGAGAATACACTGAAGGCCTATCAAGCAGATGTGTTGGGTTTTCTGGCTTTCATGACAGATTACAACGGCGGCGCACAAGGGCTTGCCCCGATTGCCCGTGTCACCGTCCGCGATATGCGCGCCTGGATGGCCCATGAACGCGGACGCGGTGTTGGAGCGCGGTCATTGGCCCGGTCTTTGTCGGCGGTGAAATCATTCTACCGCTGGTTGGCCGAACGCGAAGGGTTTGAACCCACCGCCGTCCTCTCTACCCGCGCGCCCAAATTCCAGCGCAAGCTGCCCCGCCCGTTAGAAGTGGATGCCGCAGCAGATATGATCGCAACGGTCGAGATGCAGGCGCGCGAACCTTGGGTTGCCGCGAGAGACACCGCTGTTGTCACCCTGCTGTATGGCTGCGGCCTGCGGATATCAGAGGCCTTGGGCCTGACCGGCGCTGATGTCCCCCTGCCCGCTGTGCTGCGTATTCTGGGCAAAGGCGATAAGGAGCGGATCGTTCCCGTGATCGCCGAGGCGCGCGATGCGGTGGACACCTACATCCGGTTGTGCCCTTACCCTGTAATCGAAGATCAGCCTATTTTTCGCGCCATACGCGGTGGTGTCCTTTCACCTCGTGCCATCCAAAAGGTGATGGAACAAGCGCGCCTACAGCTGGGCCTGCCCGCCACTGCAACCCCACATGCGATGCGTCATTCCTTTGCGACCCATCTGCTGGCCGCCGGGGGCGACCTGCGCGCCATCCAGGAATTGCTGGGCCATGCGTCGCTGTCGACCACACAGGCCTATACGGCTGTGGACGCTGCACATCTGATGTCGGTCTATGAAAAGGCCCATCCGAAAGCCTGACAAACGGTTGCCCCTGCGCCGTTTTTCCAGCATGACACTGTGATGACACTTCGCGCCAAAGCCCTTCTGGTACATCTGCTGACCGCCACAGGTGCCGTTTTTGCAATGCTGGCCATGCTGGCCGCGGTGGAGGAAAAATGGAGCCTGATGTTTTTGTGGCTGGTCGTCGCCTTCTTTGTGGATGGCATTGATGGGCCGCTGGCACGCAAATATGATGTCAAAACCAATGCGCCCGCCTTTGATGGCGTGCTGCTGGATCTGATAATCGACTATCTGACTTACGTCTTTGTGCCTGCTTATGCGCTGTTCAAATCCGGGCTGTTGCCGGGTTGGACGGGGTGGTTCGCGATTATCATCATCACTTTTACCTCAGCCATGTATTTTGCCGATACCCGGATGAAGACAAAGGACAATTCCTTCTCTGGCTTTCCGGGCTGCTGGAACATGCTGGTGCTTGTGATCTTTGCTTTGCAACCCAACTTCTGGGTCTCGCTGGTCCTTGTGGGCAGCTTGGCCATCACCATGTTCGTGCCGTTGAAGTTCGTGCATCCCGTGCGGACAGAGCGTTGGCGCATGGTCACCTTGCCCATGGCTTTGGGCTGGACCTTCTTCGCTGGCTGGGCAGCTTGGGTTGATTTCTACCCCAACAGCTGGGCCCATTGGGGTTTGATCATCGCGTCGGTCTATCTACTGTTTGCCGGTGTCGCTCAGCAGATCATACCAGCGCGCCCACACGCCTAAATCAGTAGGCCAGCCGCGCCTTCTAACCGCAGCAAAGCAACCTTCGCCTCGATCCCGCCTGCACCGGAATAGCCGCCCAAACCGTCGGCCGCCAAAACACGGTGGCAGGGGATGATGATCGCGATAGGATTTGCGCCACAGGCCTGCCCGATGGCTTGCGCCGACACATCCAGTTCTTTGGCCAAATCACCGTAGGTGCGCGTTTCACCGTAGGGTATCGCGCAGAGGGCGGCGTAGAAACGTTGCTGAAATGCCGATCCGCGCGGTGCGACCGGCGTTTGGAATTGTTGCAAGTCACCTGCGAAATAAGCGGCCATTTCTGCACTGGCCTGCGCAAACAATGGCCCTTCGATCAGATTTCCGCCGCCTCCCCAAATCAGCTCGGTTACTGCAGCATCTGTTGCGTTTGCTCCCAGCGCGCCGATAGGCGAGGAGGCGCAGATCACGGCTTTAGCCCGCGCACCGCCATCATCGTTGCCGTGATCGTGGCGATCTTGGTTTCTGTGTCGCCATCAATGGCAATCGCCCGCCCTTCGGTGAAAGTCAGTGTGCGGCCTGGTTTGATCACCTCGCCCTCAAACCGGAAGGACTGGCCCCGCGCGGGTGCCAGAAAGCTGCATTTGAATTCCACCGTCAGCACCTTGCTTTCGGCGTCCATCAGGGTGAGTGCTGCAAAGCCACAGGCGCTGTCCATGCCTGCGGTAATGGCAGCCGCATGGATAAAGCCATGATGCTGCGAAAATTCCGCGTTGAAGGGCATGGCCAGCACAACCCGCCCCGGTGCCACATCTGAAATGGTGATCCCCATCGTGCGCATCGCACCCTGACGGTCAAAATCCGCCCGCATGCGTGCAACCGAATGGGGATCGCCATATTCCATCAGCTTAGCGCGTCGTTGCAGCGCCCACAGACGCCAGCAAAGGCGTAGATCCCGACGTCTGGCAGGATCTTCCAGCACCGTTGGCATTTTTCACCTGTTGCTTTGGCAAAGACCACCGCGACATCAGCCACATCATCCAGACGGAATGCCCCGTCAGGTGCCGCGTCGGTTGAGACGGTAATCGCCGAAGTGATGCAAAGGTCATCAAAGCTAACGCTGTCCAACAGCTTTGCTGTGTCAGCGTTCACATAGACCGTGGGTGCCGCCTCCAGCGATGCACCGATCACCTTGGCGGTCCGTTCGACCTCCAACGCGCCGGTCACGACCCGGCGGACCTTGCGGACTTCGGCCCATTTGGCAACCAAAACATCATCGCGCCATTCAGCGGGTGTTTCTGCGAAATCTTCCAAATGGATTGAGCTGTCGTCGGAACCAAACCGCTCCAACCACACCTCTTCCATCGTGAAGGTCAGCATCGGGGCCAGCCATTTGGTCAACCGGTGGAACAGGATGTCCAGCACCGTACGTGCGGCCCGGCGGCGGGTTGTGTCACCGTCGCAATAGAGTGCATCCTTGCGGATATCGAAGTAGAAGGCCGAAAGATCGACGGTGGCGAAGGTAAAGACTGCCTGGAATACGCCTTGGAAGTCGTATTTGGCGTAACCTGCACGGACCTGATCATCCAATTCGGCCAAACGGTGCAGCACCCAACGTTCCAGTTCTGGCATTTCGCTTGGCGCGATCCGGTCGGCCTCGGTAAAGTCAGCGAGTGACCCCAACATGAACCGCAAGGTATTCCGCAGACGGCGATAGCTGTCAGCGACCCCTTTCAGGATCTCATCCCCGATCCGCAGGTCAGCCGTATAGTCGGACTGCGCCACCCAAAGCCGCAAGATATCTGCGCCATATTGCTTGACCACCTGTTCCGGCGCGATGGTATTGCCGATGGATTTGGACATCTTCATGCCCTTCTGATCCAGCGTGAAACCGTGGGTCAGCACACCACGATAAGGCGCATGGCCTTTGGTGCCGCAAGCCTGCAACATCGACGAATGGAACCACCCGCGGTGCTGATCGGTGCCTTCAAGATAAAGGTCGGCCATCCCGTCTTCAGACCCGTCTTCCCGATCGCGCAGAACAAAGGCATGGGTTGAGCCACTGTCAAACCACACGTCCAGAATATCAAAGACCTGCACATAGTCTTCGTGGTTCACCTCATTGCCCAGGAACCGCTCTTTCGCGCCTTCCTTGTACCATGCGTCTGCGCCTTCTTCTTCAAAGGCTTGTAGGATGCGGGCGTTCACGGCCTCATCCCGCAACAAATAGTCCGGGTCTGTTGGCTGCGCGTCTTTCTTAACAAAGCATGTCAACGGCACACCCCAGGCGCGCTGGCGCGACAGCACCCAATCCGGGCGCGCCTCGATCATAGAGTACAGACGGTTGCGCCCGGTCTGCGGGGTCCAGGTGACCAGCTCATCAATAGAGCGCAGCGCACGTTCGCGGATGGTTGTGCCGTAATCGTCCTGCCCATCGCCAACTGCCTTGTCGATTGCCGCAAACCACTGCGGGCGGTTCAGGCGGATCACGGGGGCCTTGGAACGCCAGCTATGCGCGTCAGAGATGGTGATGCGCTTGCGGCCCAGAAGTGCACCAACCGCGACCAGCTTATCGATGACAACCTTGTTTGCCCCACCCGGCTTGCCGTTGGGTTTCAAGATGCACTCACCCCCAAAAAACGGCAGGTCATCACGGTAAGAACTGTCATCAAGGATGTTGTAGGTCATCGGCAGCCCGTGCTTGACCCCGATGGCATAGTCATCATCACCATGGCTGGGCGCTGTGTGCACGAAACCAGTCCCGGCATCATCGGTCACATGATCGCCAGGCAGCATCGGGACGTCGAAATCCCATTCCCCGGCAGCGCCGTCGGCACCACGCAACGGATGGGCCAAGGTCAGTGCTGCCAGTTCATCAGCCGTCACATCGCGCAAGCGGCGGATCATTTCCTCCCCGCTCAATCGGCCTGCAGCCAGGCTTTCTTCTGCCAGCGCATCCGCGATCACCAGCTTTTCGCCGATCGTCGCCCAGCATTCTTCGGGGCGGCCGATCACCTCATAAAGGCCGTAGGTGATGTTTGGGCCGTAACAGACCGCGCGGTTCTGCGGGATGGTCCAGGGTGTGGTTGTCCAGATCAGAACGCTTGCTTTGTCAAACCCCGCGGGTCCTGACACACATGGGAAGCGCACCCAGATCGCGTCGGTCTGGCGGTCGTGATACTCCACCTCGGCCTCGGCCAGCGCTGTCTTTTCGACAGGCGACCACATCACAGGCTTGGAGCCTTGGTAAAGCGTGCCATTCATCAGGAATTTCTGGAATTCCTCGGCAATGACACGTTCAGCGTGGAAGTTCATCGTCAGGTAAGGATCAGCCCAATTGCCGGTGACACCCAGTCGCTTGAATTCCTCGCGCTGGATATCAACCCAACCCTCAGCAAACTTGCGGCATTCCTGCCGGAAATCGACGACGTTCACATCGTCTTTGTCGCGACCCTTGGCGCGGTATTGTTCCTCGATCTTCCATTCGATGGGCAGGCCGTGACAATCCCAACCGGGGATGTAGCGCGCATCTTTGCCCATCATCTGTTGGCTGCGCACCACCATATCTTTGAGGATCTTATTTAGCGCATGGCCGATGTGCAGGTTGCCGTTGGCATAAGGCGGGCCGTCGTGCAGGGTAAAGGGCGGGCGCCCTTCTGCCTTTTCACGCAGGCGGTCGTAGACCCCGATCTTTTCCCATCGGGCCAGCCAGTCAGGTTCGCGTTTGGGAAGCCCAGCGCGCATCGGGAAATCGGTGCGGGGCAGGTTCAGGGTTTGTTTATAGTCAGGTGTTTCGGCGCACATGGGTGGCGTCCTTTAAGCAGTCATCTGTGGAATTCGCGAAAGATCGGTGCGCACACGCAGACACCTTTTCCCGGCAGGTCCAAGGCTTCAGACCGCCGGGCAAATAATACTTATGATCATCTGCCGCAACATGACCGCGCTTATAGGCAAGCGCCGCAATGGGGTAAAGCCCGCAAAGGAATGCGATGCGCGGCAGGAAATCACATTGCGTCACCCGGCGTCTGAGGTCACACAGCGCCTATGACAATGCGGTTGAACATTGCAGTGATTGGCGCAGGCATCGGTGGGTTGGCCGCAGCCGCGCTTTTGTCTGACCGTTGGCATGGCGTGACGCTGTTTGACCAGTTCGACCGCCCGCAACCCGTTGGATCAGGCCTGGTGATCCAGCCAGTTGGGCAGGCGGTCCTAGATGCGGTCGGTGCGGGCGATGCTGCGCGGCAGGCAGGCAATGCCATACAGCGGATGCTGGGCCATGAAGCCCAGAAAGGGCGCAAGGTTCTGAACGTCTGGTATAGCAAGCCCGCGGGGGGATCTTTCGGTCTGGCCGTTCACCGGGCCAGCCTGTTTGACGCGTTGTTTGCGGCCGTCACAGCGCGCGACATCGCCTTGCAAACAAGTAGTCAGGTCACGGAAGTCCAATCAGGCATGGTCCGGCTGGCCGATGGCCGAGCGAAAGGACCGTTCGATTTAATCGTGGACAGTGCCGGTGCCGGGTCGCCCCTCTCGCCGCTTATCGCGCAACCGCTGCCTTATGGCGCGATCTGGGGCACAGTTAATTGGCCGGAAACGGCGCTGCCTATGACACAGCTGAGCCAATGCTATCGCCGTGCGGATCGGATGGTGGGTGTCTTGCCGATTGGCCGGATGCCGGGTGATGACACCGCAAAAGCCGCGATTTTCTGGTCGCTGCCACGTGATGCGCATGAGGATTGGTTGAAGGCCGGGTTAGACGCTTGGCGCGCAGAGGCCATCGCGCTCTGGCCAGAATTTGCACCCTTTGCTGCGCAAATCACATCTGCCGATCAGATGACGATGGCGCGGTATGCGCATGGCACCTTGCGCAAGCCTTGGTCACCCGGGCTGGTGCATATCGGCGATGCCGCACACCGCGCCAGCCCGCAATTGGGCCAAGGGGCGAATACGGCGCTATTGGATGCGCTGGCCCTGACGCGCGCCTTGGAGGTTGCAACCGGCGATGCGGCACTCGCGCTCTACGCTAAGGCGCGGCGGTGGCATGTCATGACCTATCAGGCGATGAGCGCCGTTTTCACACCGCAATACCAGTCAGACAGCCGCTGGCTGCCTGTCTTGCGGGACCGTGTGCTTTATCCAGTGTCACAAGTGCCGCCCGGTCCGCGCCTGCTGACTTCAATCGTTTGTGGCACCATGCTGCCGCCGACACGGGGCCTTGGGTCCGTCTAACGACAAAACGGTCCGCTGCGATAGCGTGCCGTGTCAAAATGGAAATGGTCACGATGGAACCGGTTCGACTCCGGGCCCAGCACCGTGCCAAAGGGTCCGCAGGCGGCACGCCACATCTGGCGCAGTTGCGCCCCGTCTTCGGCAGAGTTCCAATCAGTCAGCAAGGTCATCTCGGTCCCATTCCGCAGCCCTATGCCTGCAATATCAATCGCACGACCAAAAGCATGTTCTGACAACCGCCCCCCGGGCTGATTATTGCGTGTCCGGCAGGCGTAATGCGACACCACCCGCAAAGACGACACACCCCCACCTTCGCCCGCCACAGCTGGCAAGACGCCGCGTTCGACCCATGTTTTCAGCGCCCGCGCAGTAGGACAATCAATTGTGGCGCGGGGGCTGAGCGTCACACCGGCGACGGATCGCAGTTTAACTGCCCCCTCAATCCCGCAAGCGCCGGCACCATTCACGCGGCCAATGACCGTACCCTGAATGGACGGATCACCGCAAACCTGCCCACGTAACCGCGCCACGCGCCGCTCTTCTGCGGCAGCTTCAATAGACGCGGGGCGCAGGTCAGGGCGCAATGACCGCGCTACAGCAAAGGGGCTAATGGCAAACATCCCGCGTTCCGCCCGGAAAATAGGCCGCGTATGGGCGCCATGAGCCAGATCGGGCCGCAGATAGGGGCGCAGAACCGGGCGGATGGTATCGCCGGATAAAAGCGCCTGGACTGAGCCACGCGCAATAGGCCGCACCATCTGATCGTCGGGTGTTTCAGCGACCACCACGCTTGGTTCTGAAACGGGGACCGCGGGACGGGGCACAGGGCGGACAGTGTCTTGCGCAAGCAAAGGCGCAGCCATCGTGATGGCGACCAAACACATCGCCCATCGCATCATGTTTTCGTTGTCTTTACGCGACCAAAATCAGGCGCATCCGTATCTTGCCCTGCTTCGATAATCCCGCGTCGGATCGCGCGTGTGCGCGTGAAATAATCATGCAGGTGATCGCCATCACCTTGGCGGATTGCACGTTGCAAGGCGAAGAGTTCTTCGGTGAAACGGCCAAGAATTTCCAACGTCGCGTCTTTATTGTTCAAAAACACATCCCGCCACATGACAGGGTCAGAGGATGCGATCCGCGTGAAATCACGAAAGCCTGTGGCCGAGTATTTGATCACTTCTTTGTCTGTCACACGCCGCAGATCATCAGCGACACCCACCATCGTATAGGCGATCAGATGCGGCGCGTGGCTGGTGACGGCCAGCACAAGATCATGGTGGTCGGCATCCATGGTTTCCGTCAAAGCACCTAAGCCCTGCCAATAGGTTGTGAGCCGGGCAATAGCGGCAGGATCGCTGCCTTCAACAGGGACAATGGCGGTGTAGCGGTTGTCAAAAAGCTCCGCAAACCCCGACCTTGGCCCTGAATGTTCAGTCCCGGCGAGCGGGTGCGCTGGAATAAAATGCACGCCTGCGGGAATATGTGGTGCGACGGCATCAATTACCGTGCGCTTGACGGAACCCACATCGCTGACGGTTGCGCCGGGCTTTAGGGCTGGTCCGATTTCACGCGCGACACTGTCCATTGCGCCAACAGGTACGCAAAGCACCACCAGATCCGCGTCTTTGACAGCCTCAGCCGCACTGTCGCACACCACATCGCAAAGGCCAATCTCACGCGCGATGTCGCGCGTTTCGGCAGAGCGGGCATAGCCCACAATCTCACCCGCCAGTCCTGCGCGTCGCATGGCATGGCACATGGAAGAGGCAATCAGCCCCAGACCGATCAGGGCCACGCGATCGTAAATCTGCGCCATCACGCCGCCCCTTTGAATTGCGCAACCGCATGCGCGACACGGCGACAACCGCTTTCATCACCCACTGTGATCCGCAGGCAATTGGGCAAGCCATATCCAGCTACCCGCCGCACAATGATACCCTGACTGCGCAAGTGATCGTCACAGGCGTTCGCCTCTGCCTCATCCGTAAATCGGGCGAGAATAAAGTTTGCGGTGGAGGTATCAGAGGGCACACCAAGCTCTGCCAAAGCGTTGGCCAGCCAGTCGCGCCATTTGGCGTTCTCAACCCGGCACTTCTCGGTATGGTCGGTGTCGCGCACGGCAGCTTCGGCTGCGGCCAATGCTGCGGCGGACAGGTTAAAGGGCCCGCGGATACGGTTGAGCACATCAATCACAGCCTGCGGGCCATAACCCCAACCGACGCGCATCCCACCCAGCCCGTAAATCTTAGAAAAGGTCCGCGACATAAAGACGTTTTCGCGTGCTTCGACCAGCGCTTTGCCTGCGTCAAAACCATCCACAAACTCAGCATAGGCCCCATCTAGCACCAGCAGCGTTTGTGGGGGCAGACCATCGGCCAAACGTGCCACTTCGGCATTGCCGATCATCGTGCCGGTTGGGTTGGCCGGATTGGCGATGAAGACAAGTTTGGTTTTGTCGGTGCAGGCCACCAAGATCGCATCGACATCGACCACACGCTCATTTTCAGGTACCACAACGGGCGTTGCCCCGCAGGCATTTGCATAGATCGGGTACATCGAGAACCCATGTTCTGTGAAGACGACCTCGTCGCCGGGGCCGGCATAAGCCTCGGCCAGCAGTTTTAGGACATCGCCTGACCCGACGCCGCAGAAAACACGGCCTGCGTCCACATCCCAAACCTCGGCAATGGCTGCGCGCAGCCTGGCGTGATCGGTTGATGGGTAACGGTGCAGGTCGTGGCTGGCGCGCGCAACCGCTTCTTTCGCGGCTTCGCTCGGCCCCAAAGGGTTTTCATTCGACGACAGTTTGAGCACATTACTTTGCCCATCCAGCGTCGATGCACCGCCTACATAGAGTGCGATGTCCAAAATGCCCGGTTGTGGTTGAATACCATCAGCCATATCGTCACTTCCCGTCTCGTTTCGCCCGTTCTATCGCCCCGCCCTGCGCAACACCAGTGCCAAGGTGAAGCCCGCTGTTTTGTCCGGTCAGAGCGCATCTTTGGCAAATCCGCGAAAGCCCGCCAACGCCCGTGTTGCTAGAACATAGGACATGACAACGCACCAAAACCTCACCCACGCATATGACATCGCCGCCAGTCAGTGGCGGACAAAGATCGAGGGGCTCGGCTATGCTGCGGCCTATCGTTGGATGGTCGAAATCTGCGCGATCCAAACACGCGATGCGAAAGCGATTGATGTCGGCTGTGGGACTGGCGATTTCAGTCGCGCGTTGATTGAGGTCGCCGGGCCGCCTGCCGCAATCACTCTGCTAGATCCGGCCCCGCAAATGGTCACAACGGCGACACGTTCACTGACGCATATGGCAGCCAACCTTGCACCTGCGATTTGTGATCTGGCAGCGTACCGCGGCACATCGCATGACATTGTGCTTTGCGCGCATGTGATCGAGCATTTTGATGACCCCGTTGCCGCGCTGCGCCTGCTAAAAGGGCAGCTGACACCGGGCGGCAAACTGCTGTTGGTCGTCAGCAAGCCGCATTGGTGCAACTGGATCATTTGGGTGCGCTGGCGACACCGCATGATCAGCCCCCAAAAGATGCAAGCGGCATTTCATGAAGCCGAATTGACCTGCACGTGGGATGCGCCGTTTCCAGCAGGGCCACCCAGCCGGTCAAGCCACGCTTACCTTGTTACACATGCCGAAAGGACACCCCTATGATCTATGTCGAAGTCAATTTCACTGTGCACCCTTCTGATCGAACTGCAGCCGCGTCGTATTTGTTGCAAGAGGCGCCCAAGATGCAGGCCCTCCCCGGTCATCGAGGTTATGATGTACTGTTAGACGCCAGTCGCGACGATGCGGTCACGCTGCTGCATCAGTGGGATGATATAGCGACACTCGACGCCTACCGCACTGGACCACTATTTGCACAAGTTGGTGGAACGCTGAGGCCCATGATGACCGGCGCCCCAACGACATCCGTTTATGACGCGACGCTGATCAACTAACATTGCACTCATGAGTGATCTTGCGGCGTATTGCGTTTATCGGGACTTCCCCCCAGAAGCGGATAAGACGGTACAGTTCGACCGCCATTACCTGCTTTATGCCGCCAAAGGGACCATGCGGTTGCAAGCAGAGGGTCGGTCATGGACCGTGCCCCCCGCACGCGCCGCACTGATTGCAGCGGGCGCACCAATCACGCTCTCGATTGCGGCCACGATTACATGTTGCTCCGCGCTTTTTTCTCCCGCGCATTACGCCACCCCGAAGTCGCCTTTGCGTGTGTTAGACATGTCACCATTGGCGCGTGAGTTGATCTGGGCATGCCGCGATTATGGGCCAGATGCCAAGACGCTGGATGGCGAAGGAAAGCAGCTTTTCGACACGCTTTACATGCTGGCGCAAAAGGCTGCTGAGGTTCGCAATGATTTGTGGATGCCTGTGGGGCAGTCGTTGCAGGTGAAATCAGCACTTCAGATGGCCGAGGCAGACCTTGCCGCGCCACCTGCGCTTGCGGCGGTCGCTGACGCCGTTGGCTTGACCGAACGCACGCTCGCCCGCCGTTTTAAAGATGAGCTGGGCATGCCTTGGCGTGACTGCTTGCGCCGTATGCGGATTATCCGTGCGGTCGAGGCTCTGTCGGACCCAAGCCGGCAGATTACACAAATCGCAATGGATGTTGGTTACAGCTCGCCCAGCGCGTTCAACAGCGCATTTCTCGATTTTACCGGTCAGACGCCAACTGCCTTCCGCAATCCGGAATGAAAAAAGCCGCCTTCAAGCGAGGCGGCTTTCTGAAAGCGTATGGGCGAAGATTAGTTCTTCGCGTAGAATTCGACGACGAGGTTTGGTTCCATCGTCACCGGGTAAGGCACATCGCCCAGGCCAGGTGTCCGTGTGAAGGTAGCGGTCATCTTGTTGTGGTCGACTTCCATGTAGTCCGGCACATCACGCTCTGGCAGTTGGGATGCGACCAAGACCAGCTCAAGCTGCTTAGACTTCTGACGCACTTCGATCAGGTCGCCTTCTTTCACGCGGTAGGACGGAATGTTCACCTTCTTGCCGTTCACGGTAACGTGACCGTGGTTCACGAACTGGCGGGCTGCGAAAACGGTTGGGACGAATTTGGCGCGGTAGACAACCGCATCCAGACGGCGCTCCAGCAGACCGATCAGGTTTTCACCTGTATCGCCCTTAACACGTTCGGCCTCGCCATAGATGCGGCGGAACTGCTTTTCGGTCAGGTCGCCATAGTAACCCTTCAGCTTTTGCTTGGCGCGCAGCTGAGTGCCGAAGTCGGACAGTTTGCCCTTGCGGCGCTGACCGTGCTGGCCGGGGCCATATTCACGACGGTTGACGGGTGACTTTGGACGACCCCAGATGTTTTCACCCATCCGACGGTCAATTTTATACTTGGCAGCGGTACGTTTAGTCATACGCTGATCTCCTTCCTTATATTGCGAAGGGCGTTGTCCTTTCCCCGGATTTGGCCGGGGCGACAGGGTTCCGCTTGCGCGGGCCACCAACACCAATGAATGCGCGGCTTATAAAGGGGATTCTGTTGGTGTCAACGACGAAGAATTGCGTGTCGATACAGCGTCTTATGAATGTACGAATTACAACCAATTATCGCCAAATACCTAGGATATCCCGTACCATGGGGCGGTAAAGAGGATAAAGTGTGCCAGTTTCAATGATTTTCCCGTTCATGAGTTTGGCCGCATTGTGGCTTATTGGTCATTTGGTCGTGAAGCGCCGCTTCGTGATGTTGAATACCAATTTGTCTGACATCTATCGGTCCGCATTTGCCGTCCCAACCTCAGTGGATACGCCTCCGCAGTTGGTGGCCCTTTGCGTCGATCTGATGCGCAAGCAGCATTGCAATCTCCCATTCGATGCTTTGACCCCCAAAGAGAAACGCATGGTATTGCACGCCCATGCCGCAAACGTGCTGCCGAATTGGATGTCACGCTACGCCGCCCTGTGGTTACCTGCTGAACACAGGCGGCTAGTTGGCCAGCTGCGAGACATCAAAACATCGCGCCCTGATCTGCCAAAACAACATTTCGGCGCCATCAAGCGGCAATTGCAATTGCGTTCGGCAACGAAAAGCTAGACAGCTGTGGGGATGACGCAGTCGCCCCAAACCAATCAATTTCTCTATTTTGCGGCCGCATTCGGCGCAGGCGGTTTGCTGTCGTTAATGGTGCTTTTCAACGGCACATTGGCCGCCTATGGATCGCTCTTCTTTGCCTCCTGGGTACCACATTTGACCGGAACGGTTGCGGCCCTGCTGTTCTTGCTGATCCTGCGGCCCAAACGGGCGCAAATGGCACGCCCCCCGCTTTGGGCCTATCTGGGTGGCGTCGCTGGCGCAATCACCGTGATGCTGACATCTGCCACGCTGAACAGCGCATTGGCCTTATCAGGCACAATTGCCTTGGGGCTGGCGGGTCAAATGGTGTTTAGCCTACTCGCAGATATGCGCGGCCTTTTTGGTTTGCCGCAGCGGACGCCCATGTCGCGCGACTACCTTGCTTTGACCCTGATCATCGCCGGCAGTCTGATCCTTATCTTCTTCGGGAGCGGATCATGATCTGGTTTGCGACACTTGCCATTCTTGCCGGGGTTTTGGTCTCGCTTAGTCGCCAGATCAATGGCCGTCTGGCGCTGTCGACATCTGCGATGGAGTCGTCGTTCTGGAACCATATTGTCGGCCTTGCCTTTATCACCATCGTGGCCTTGTTGGTGGGTGGCCTTTTCGCAGGTGATCCTGGCGCATCACCCTGGTGGGCCTATCTGGGTGGTCCTGTCGGTGTGATCTTTATCGCAGCGGGCAGTTGGTTGATTGCGCGGATTGGGGCAGCCCAAACCGCGCTGCTGATCATTGCTGGTCAGATGATCTTTGGCGTCCTGCTAGACATCATCATGGGCGCGCCCGGTGATCTGTGGGCGCGCACGCTGGGCGTGGGGTTGATCCTTGCTGGCATGTGGGTCGCACAAGGAAGCAAGACTTAGGTCGTCTTGCGATCATCCACGACACCAAGTGACGCCACGCCGGAATTCCCCAATTCGACTGTCGCGAAGGGGCCACCGATGCAGAGATTGGCGAGGTCTTTGTTGTCGAGGGGCGGTGTATCGGCAAAGACATCCCTCGCGAATTGTTCTGCGTTGTCTCTGGGGCGGAAGCCCAGATGCCCGGCTTTGGTGTTGTCGACGACGGCACGATCATTGTTCGAAATGCCATAGACAATGCTGAATCCAACAACAGGGCTGTCGACCGACCGTTCGACGAGATGAATCAGATCATCGTAGGACAACCAGGTGCCGATGCTGCGCGCATTGGTCGCCTGCGCGCAGGAGAAGATGCGCATACAGACGCTTTCGATCCCGCGCTTGTCCCAATAAAGACTGGCCAAGTCTTCGCAAAAGCACTTGGCAAGACCGTAATAGGTGTCCGGGCGATGCGGCACATCCAGACCGATTGTATCGGTTTTCTTATGCATACCGACCGCATGGACAGAGCTGGCATAGACCACGCGTTTGACGCCATTGCGATAGGCCGCTTCCCACACATTGTAAGCGCCGATGATGTTGGATTGCAGGATATCATCCCATGGCGCCTCATCCCCGATGGCGCCGAAATGCACGACCATATCTGCGCCTTCAAGAACCCTCAGCACGGCATCCAGATTGGACAGATCCGCCTGCATATAGGTCTCGCCATCATAAAGCTTGCCGATGTCATCTGCGATATCGGTGGAGACCAGCGCGTCGCACATTTTGGTCAGCGGTTCGCGCAGATAAGACCCAAGACGGCCCGCCGCCCCTGTCAGGACAAGTTTATTCATTTTATTTCCTTTCCAGTCACCGCGCGCGTTTGCGCGCGATCAAATTCGCAATCGGTCGCACCGTCATATGACCGCCTTTTCCACAAATTTCGCGCCCGCCTCGATCCGGTCAAAGTGGAACGGGCTCAGATCCAGCGTGCGGTATGCGCCATTGGCTATCAGTTCGGCCGTCCCGCGCCCCATAGCGGGTGATTGCTGAAACCCGTGGCCCGAAAACCCGTTGACGAAGATGAAGTTCTCGACTGTCGTATGCGGCCCCAAAATCGCGTTTTGGTCGAAGGTGTTATAGGCGTAGTGCCCGGCCCAGGAATTGCGCAGCTTAATCGCCTCAAACTGCGGGATGCGATTTGCGATGATGGGCCAGACCTTGTTTTCCCAAATGCTGTGGTCCTGCACAAAATCGTCGTAGTCCACTGCCGGGTCATCATCCGGGGGGCAACCCGCCAGATAATAGGTGCCATCGGTGCGCATATGAACGCCGGATGGGTCGATCGTCAGCGGCAAATCGCGATCAAGCGGCTTTTCCGCCTCAAAAATGAAAGTGTAGCGCTTGCGCGGCTCAACCGGGATTTCAATGCCCGCCATGCGGCTGGTCAGCACCGCACGCGGGCCAGAGGCGTTCACGACGGTGCCGCAGCTGATGACCTCGCCCGATTTCAGGATCACGCTTTCGACTTTCGTACCTGCCCCGTTGCGGTTCATGCCGACGACCTCATTCGTCAGGTATTCCGCCCCGCGTTCCTTGGCCGAGCGTTTCCACCAGTCAAATAGGGTGTTCCCGTCGAAATAGCCTTCATCGATCAAATTGTGGTTCGCGGCGACGATATCATCGAGGTTGTAGAACGGATAATCGCGCGCGATCTCATCCGGGGTCATATGTTTGGTGCCCGCGCCACAGGCCGCCTGCAGTTTCTGACTTTCGCGCAGGGTGGCTGCAAAACCTGCGTTATCGGCCAGATACATATAACCATAGCTTTGCAACACCACGTCAGGCACACGCGGATCACCGCCCATATAGTCGCGGAAGTTCTTTACAAAATCCGCCGCGAACTGCGACACGCGCACGTTAATCTCGCGGCTGAACTGTTGGCGCATGCAGGAATTGGTATGCGAGGTCGAGGTGAACTCATAGGTTGGGTCACGTTCCACGACGAGGATTGAGCCGTCAAAGTCAGGGTTATCGGTCAGGAACCATGCGACGGATGACCCATACATAGCACCGCCTACAATCACGACGTCATATCTGGTTTTGGATGGCGCTTGCAGCATACGGCTTTCCCTTTCCAGAGGCGGCGTAGAATGTTCCGACCGTCCTTGGACATAGCTTTGGCAGAAAATCCATTGGGCGCAAGATCAGGCTTGTCTGATCGCAACAAAGGTCGGTGCGAGACCCGTTCTGAATATAGTTCGATATAGCACTTGATTATAATTCGATTTCGCACTATTTAGTGCGATATCGTATTATATGGAGATGACCAATGAACAGACGTAAGTTTCTTGCCCTCTCGGGTGGCGGCATCATCGTTGCCGCAACAGCCACGGTCGGCACAATCGCAAGCCGCACACCGACAGCCGCACTGGCCCCCTGGGGTCAGGCAGGCGTGATCTATGATGAGCCGCGCAAACGCGCGCTGTCCTATGCGATCCTGGCGCCAAACCCGCACAACCGTCAGCCTTGGATGGTCGATTTGTCGACGCCAGATCAGGTTGTGCTGACCGTCGATACCGACCGGCTGCTGCCGCATACCGACCCGTTCAGCCGCCAGATCACCATTGGGCTGGGCTGCTTTTTAGAGGTTATGGTCATGGCCGCCGCTGAAGATGGCTTTGCCGTTGATCTTGACCTCTTCCCGCAAGGGTTTGACGCCGCGGAGCTGGATCAGCGCCCGGTGGCCGTGGCGACATTTCGTCAGGATGACAGCATCACGAAAGACCCGCTTTTCGCCCATGTCATGCAGCGCCGGTCGAACAAAGAGCCCTATGATGTCACACGCACCGTCGATCAGGCCGTCATCGGCACAATTGGGCAGGCCGCGATCCACGGCAGTCGCGTGGATGGCGATACCTCCATGCAAAGCATCGCAACGCTGCGTCAACTGACGTCAGAAGCGCTGAACATCGAAATCGACACGCCCCATACATTCAAGGAAAGCGTCGATCTGTTCCGCATCGGCAAGGCTGAGGTTGAGGCCAATCCCGATGGCATCGACTTTTCTGGCCCGATGTTTGAGACCCTGGGCGCTTTTGGCCTGATGACCCGGGAAGGCACGCTTGATACCTCTTCCACGATGTTCGCACAGGGCAAGGCGGCGGTGCTGGAAAATACTGAAACCGCGATGGGGCACCTGTGGCAAGTCATGGCTGGCAATACGCGCATTGATCAGATCAACGCAGGACGCGATTGGGTCCGGTTGAATCTGGCCGCAACTGCCGCCGGGATCAGCATGCAACCGCTAAGCCAGGCCTTGCAGGAATACCCCGAAATGGCCGATCACTATGCGCGCATTCACGAAATGCTGGCCCAAGACGGAGAGACCGTGCAAATGCTATGTCGGCTGGGTTATGGTATCGAGGTGGCACGCAGTCCGCGCTGGCCCTTGGACGCAAAATTGATTTGAGACGTGGATGAGCAAAGACCAGAAAAACTTGTTCCAGTTCTTTAACGAGGTAGCAATCATCAATCAGCTAAGCAGCGCGATCTTTCAGTCGCGCCTGCCAGATGGTTTGCATGTCTCGCATTTTTCTGTGCTGAATCATCTGGTTAGGTTGGGCGATGGCAAGACACCCCTTGCCATCGTAAATGCGTTTCAGGTGCCCAAAACCACGATGACACATACGCTTGCCGTGCTGGAAAAACGCGGGCTGATCCGCATGGCCCCGCATGAAACGGACGGGCGCAGCAAGATTGTGTTCCTGACGGATGCAGGGCGTGCCACGCAGGCAGAGGCCATTGCAGCCATGGGTGATCCGCTGCACAAGATTGCTGATGATCTAGGCCCGGATGTTCTGCCCAGGCTGCTGCCAGCGCTTGAAAAGATACGCAAGTATCTGGATGAAAACCGCGGGCTCTAGGGTCAGGGCCCTAAGCCGCAGCAACTTTTGCGTAAGAAATTATAGAGATACTGTCATAATACTGTTACACTTGTGTGAAGCAGAACAAGAACAGGCAGTCATGACAAAAATTCTGACCCTTGCGATCGGCCTTTGCGCGACCCTGCCACAGGTGGCATTTGCCAAGTTTACCGATCTGGTGTGTGACGATACCAGCCGCTTACAGCAACAGCTTCAGACGGTTGTTGGTGCACAACAGCAGGCGCGTGGGATGCGCGACCCGGAGTCCCTGATCGAGATCTGGATTGTGCCAAGCAGCGGGGATTGGACGATTGTGCAGAACTACGCCAATGGGACCTCCTGCATTTTGGCCATTGGCGAATTCTGGGAAGCTGTGGAAGCAGAGCCTGCCTGACAAAATGCAATCGGGCAGAGATTTTGTCGCTTATGCGGCGTGTGTTCTCTGCGAATATACATCAATGGAAATCGCGTGATTTCGGGATCACCCGCACATCACGTGGA
>JBCAZI010000048.1:0-25994 GCA_038533095.1 Pseudomonadota bacterium | reverse complement strand
ACCATTGCTGCCTGATCTGGGTGACAGCCTGCTGCCACCGTCGCTCAGCGATGATGACCCACTCGTCCCATCCAGTGACTAACCACTAGTAGTTGCCTTGTCGCTACGCGGGGCAACATGATGTTGGGTCAGTGGTTGCCAATCGGCGCCGAATCCGCTACATGTCAAATCCCGTGATGATGCGAATTTTCGGGTTCGTTTTTCCACAGAATTTGGACAATTTCACGGGGGTCCCCTGCCAATGGCGCGTTTCATCTTCATTACCGGCGGCGTTGTCTCATCCCTCGGCAAAGGTCTGGCATCGGCTGCACTGGGTGCGCTGTTGCAAGCCCGCGGTTATTCCGTGCGCCTGCGCAAATTGGACCCTTATCTGAACGTCGACCCCGGCACGATGTCACCGTTCGAGCATGGTGAGGTCTTCGTGACGGACGACGGGGCCGAGACGGATTTGGACCTTGGTCATTATGAACGCTTCACCGGTGTGCCAGCGCGCAACACGGATTCGGTCAGTTCCGGTCGGATATACTCCACCGTGTTGGAAAAGGAACGCCGCGGCGATTATCTGGGCAAAACCATTCAGGTCGTTCCCCACGTGACGAATGAGATCAAAGAGTTCCTGAAAATCGGCGAAGACGAAGTTGATTTCATGCTCTGCGAAATCGGCGGCACCGTGGGCGATATCGAAGGATTGCCCTTCTTTGAAGCCATCCGCCAATTCGCCCATGACAAACCGCGCGGCCAGTGCATTTTCATGCATCTGACGCTGTTGCCCTATCTGGCTGCCAGTGGCGAGTTGAAGACCAAGCCCACCCAACACTCGGTCAAAGAACTGCAATCCATCGGGATCGCGCCCGATATTCTGGTCTGCCGGTCCGAACAGCCGATCCCGGAAAAAGAACGCGAAAAAATCGCGCTGTTCTGCAATGTGCGCAAACAGTGCGTCGTGGCCGCCTATGATTTGAAATCGATTTATGAGGCGCCGTTGGCCTATCACGAACAAGGCCTTGACCAAGCGGTGCTGGACGCCTTTGGCATCTCTCCTGCCCCACAGCCCAAACTGGATGTCTGGCATGACGTTTACGACCGCATCCTGAACCCCGAAGGCAAGGTCAAGGTCGCGATTGTCGGCAAATATACGCAATTAGAAGATGCCTATAAATCGATCGCCGAGGCTTTGACCCATGGCGGCATGGCCAACCGTGTGAAGGTCAAAATAGAATGGGTTGATGCCGAACTTTTCGACAATGATGATGCGACACCCTACCTCGAAGGCTTCCATGCGATCCTTGTTCCCGGCGGCTTTGGCGAACGCGGCACCGAAGGTAAAATCAAAGCGGCCCAATTCGCCCGCGAAAAGAAAATCCCCTATCTGGGCATTTGCCTGGGCATGCAAATGGCCGTGATCGAGGCTGCACGCAACGTGGCCGGTATGGCCAAAGCCGGGTCAGAGGAATTTGATCATGAGGCCGGCAAGAAACGGTTCGAACCTGTGGTCTATCACCTGAAAGAATGGGTGCAGGGTAATCACAAGGTCGCGCGCAAAGCCGATGACGATAAGGGTGGGACCATGCGTTTAGGGGCCTACAACGCGACCCTGACCGAAGGATCAAAAGTGGCCGAGGTTTATGGCGATACCGCCATCGAAGAACGCCACCGCCACCGCTATGAGGTGGATGTGAAATACCGCGACACGCTGGAAAAAGCGGGCTTGCAGTTCTCGGGCATGTCACCCGACGGCAAGCTGCCCGAGATTGTTGAGTGGAAAGATCATCCTTGGTTCATTGGCGTTCAATTCCATCCTGAACTGAAGTCCAAACCCTTTGCCCCTCACCCGCTGTTTGCTGATTTTGTCCGGGCTGCGGTAGAAACGTCGCGGCTGGTTTGATTTAGAACCCAAATGTGATCCGGCGCGTCAGCACAATGCTACCGCTGATTTGATCATCACGCGTGGTAATGGGGCTATCGGCTGCATCTTCCAGCAATTGTTCATATTGTAGCGTGCCAACAACCTCCCAATCTTGATTGATGGCATAGGTCGCTTCGGCCTTCGCGCCTGCGCTCATCAAGCCGCCGCCTGCATCAAAGGCGTCAAAGCTACTTGCCAAACCCTCGGCCGCACTGACCCCGAAATAGGTTTGGGCATAATCATCATCCCCTAACAACACACGTGGACCCGCTTTGACTGTCAACTGATCACTGGGCCGGTAAAAGATGTCAGAGCCTATTTCGGCGACAAAAGCCTCATGTCCCAACGCACCGTAGCGCAGCTTGGCAAAAACCTCGTAATCGGGTGTTCTGAAAGCGAAACCGCCACCCAGTTCCAGCGTGGGGTCAATGTCCGCCAAGCCTGCCAATTCTTCAAATTCATCCGCATCACGCGCGCCAATAAACCGGAACGAAGGGGCAAAGCGCAGTCCCGTTGCACGCGGCCCATCACGCGAGAAATCACCAAATTGGAACCGTTCCAGTTGGAATTTTGGGCGGACCCCTGCATCCAAATCATCGTCCCCAAAATAGCCCGGCGCCACGGATGGACCCAGCCCAAAACGAAACTCAATCCCATTGGGGTCATCTTGCGCGGACAACGCCATTGGCGCTGTGATCAGCAAGGCAATTAAAATGGCGTGATGTCGCATGCGAGGTCCCATTAAGCTTCATCAGAACGGTAGCGCTTATGCGCAGCCAAACAAGCACGCACATCAATAGACAGCGCGCACTAGCTGCATTAAGCCGTCCAAGCACATCAAAGGGCTGTCCATGCTTTCCTACCAACATATCTATCACGCTGGAAATCTGGCCGATGTGCATAAGCACAGCATGCTGGCTTGGGCGCTGTCCTATATGACGCGCAAGGATAAACCCCTCTCCTATCTGGAAACCCATGCCGGTCGTGGACTGTATGATTTGGCGGATGCAGCAGCGCTAAAAACCGGCGAAGCGGCCAAAGGGATCGCGCTTGCGCAGGATTGGTTCGCCCCCGATCACCCCTACGCGCAAGTCTTGGCACGCATTCAAGACAAGCACGGGCCCAACGCCTATCCCGGATCGCCCCTGATTGCGGCAGAGGCATTGCGCCCGATGGACAGTATCCATTTGTCCGAATTGCATCCGCAGGAGTTTGCTGCCCTGCGAACCAACATGGCCCCACACGGCGGCGTTTTCCGCCAAAAGGACGGGTGGGACATGGCGATGTCACTCTGCCCGCCAGAGCCGCGACGCGGGTTTCTGCTGATTGATCCTTCGTTTGAGGTGAAATCAGACTACGACACAATCCCCGGCATCATCGCGAAACTGCACCGCAAATGGGGCGTTGGTGTTATCATGCTGTGGTATCCGATCCTGACAGATGCACCGCACCGCGCAATGATCAAAGCGTTGCAAAAGGTCATCCCCGATGCGCTAACGCATGAGGTCAGCTTTCCCCCCGCCCGCCCCGGGCACCGGATGGTGGGATCGGGCCTTTTTGTCGTCAACGCGCCTTATGGGTTTAAGGAACAGGCGCAGCTGTTGACTGCCCTCTTTCAAGACAGACTTTCGGGTACTATGTAAGGGGCATGTTTCAAGAGCTCCTCCGGCGTCTGACCGCCCCCGAACCCGAACAACTGCCCGAAATTGACAGCCGCCTGGCCCTTGGCGCCCTTTTGGTGCGTATCGCTCGGACCGATGGCGACTATGCCGCAGTGGAAATAGCACAGATCGATCAGGCACTGATGGCACGCTACGGCCTGTCAAAGGATGAGGCCGCAGCGCTGCGCGCGGAATGCGAAGCGTTAGAGGCCGAGGCTCCCGACACCGTGCGCTTTACCCGCGCGATCAAAGACACCGTGTCCTATGAAAACCGTTTTAGCGTGATCGAGGCGTTGTGGTCGGTTGTCATGGCCGATGGTGTGCGTGACGATGAAGAAGACAGCATGATGCGCATGACTGCGTCTTTGCTGGGGATATCCGATCAGGATAGCCATCGCGCAAGGCTCAAAGTGTCGGCTAGATGATTGCCAGCCTGCCGATGTATGCGCGGCCTAGCAATCGGGCAGCGCATGATGCGCTATGGGCTTTGATCAGGGATGGGCTGCGCGACCGTGGGCTTGCAGCCCCCGACAGCTTGGATCACGATACCAGCCACATGGCAGGTTGGGCCCGCGATGATCTGGTGCTAAGCCAGATCTGTAACCTGCCCTATCGCGCGCGCTTTAAGGATCAGGTGACACTGATTGGCGCGGCGGACTATGGATTGGATGGTTGTGCACCAGGGTATTACCGCAGCGTTTTTGTCATGCGGGCTGACAGCGCAGCGCAGTGCCCACAAGAGATGGCGCAAGACAGGTTTGTTTGCAATGAACAGCTCTCGCAATCGGGCTATGGCGCAGCGCAGCTTTGGGCAGATCGGCATGGGTTTCAGTTCCGGCTGCACGCAGAAACCGGCAGTCACAATGCCAGTATCGCAGCGGTTGCCGACAGCACCGCTGATATCGCCGCCATTGATGCGCAAACATGGCTCATAGAGACGGCAGAAAACCCGTTGACCGCGCAGCTGAAAGTGATAGGGCACACCGATCAATCGCCCGGGCTATCCTTCATCACGTGCAAAGGGCAGGACCCTAAGCCGCATTTTGACGCCATTGCGGAGGCCATCAACACTTTAACGCCGCAAGACACCACGATTTTGGGCCTTAAAGGCATCGTTGCCCTTCCGCAAAGTGCCTATGATCTGCCAATTCCGCCAAAGCAGGCAGCAATCCCGGCATAACGCTGGGTCATTGTGCTGCGACCCGTTGCAAACGCCGCAAAAATCGGCACTACTTTGCGCTGGAACAACGAAAAGCTGCCCTAAGTGACAAACGCTGCCCCTGTTATCGAAATCCGTGATCTACACAAAGCCTATGGCGATCTGGAGGTGCTCAAGGGCGTCGATATCATGGCGCCCGCGGGTCATGTTGTTTCATTGATAGGGTCGTCAGGGTCGGGGAAATCCACCCTATTGCGCTGCGCTAATTTGCTGGAAGACAGCCGACAGGGCGACGTCCTGTTCTGCGGCGAACCGGTGACATGGAAGGGCAAGGGCACAGGGCGGCATCCAGGTGACCACGCGCAGATGATCCGCATTCGGACCAATCTGTCGATGGTCTTTCAGCAGTTCAATCTTTGGGCGCATATGACGATCTTGCAAAATGTCATGGAAGCACCCGTGACCGTGCTGAAACGCGACAAGGCCGAAGTTGAGGCCGCCGCCCGCAAGTATCTGGCGAAGGTGGGGATCGGCGACAAATGCGACGTCTACCCCGCCCAATTGTCAGGCGGGCAACAACAACGGGCCGCGATTGCGCGTGCCCTTTGTATGGAGCCCAAGGCGCTGTTGTTTGATGAACCCACCAGCGCCCTGGACCCTGAACTTGAACAGGAAGTCGTCAAAGTGATCAAGGATTTGGCCGCCGAAGGGCGTACCATGATCATTGTGACCCACGATATGCGGCTGGCCGCTGATGTCAGCGACCACGTCGTCTTTCTGCACCAAGGCAAAATCGAAGAGGAAGGCCCACCCGCCGACCTGTTCGGCAACCCAAAGACCGCACGCCTGCAGGGTTTCCTGTCGGCCACGGTTTCATAACCTCATCAACTCGGGAGAATACTGATGAAAAACCTTATCCTTACAACGGCAGCACTCGCCGTCGCAGGTTCCATGACATTCGCTGATGGTCACTCCGTCGTGCGGCTGGGTACCGAAGGCGCCTACCCTCCGTTCAACTTCCTCAATGACGATGGCGAAGTCGACGGGTTTGAACGTGAAGTTGGTGACGAAATTTGCGCACGCGCTGAACTGACCTGCGAATGGGTCACGAACGAATGGGACAGCATTATCCCTAACCTTGTATCCGGCAACTACGATGTGATCATCGCCGGCATGTCCATCACCGATGAGCGTGATGAAGTCATCGATTTTTCTGACAACTACACCCAGCCTGACGCATCTGCATACCTCGCGACATCTGCTGATGTTGATCTCGAAAGCGCCGTCATTGCGGCGCAAACCGGCACCATTCAAGCGGCGTTCATTGCCAGCACAGGCGCCACGTTGTTGGAGTTCGCAACACCGGATGAAACAATCGCCGCAGTGAAGGCAGGCGAAGCCGATGCCGTTCTGGCCGACGAATCCTACCTGCTGCCCATTGCAGAGGCCGACAGCGAAGTCACACTTCTTGATCAGAAAGAGCTGCTGGGCGGTGGCGTTGGTCTTGGCGTGCGCGAAAGCGACGGTGAACTGCGTGAAACGCTGAACGCGGCAATTGCATCAATGAAGGCTGATGGCTCGCTCAACGCATTGATCGCAAAATGGGAAGTCGGAGAGCAGTTCTAACTGTCTGACCGTTACTGATCATGGGCCACCAGCGATGGTGGCCCATTCTTAACAAGGCGCCCGATGTTCAGTTTCTGCACCGACCCGGCCTCACTCGAAGGTCTTCAGTGGCTCAGCTGCTACCTGACCACAGGCAAGCATATGTCGATGTATTGGGCGTTCGGCACGGTGCTGCTTTTGCTGGCAATCACGGCACCCACAGCGTTGGCATTCGGCTTTGCTGGCGCATCTGCGGCGCGCAGCGGCATCGCCCCCCTCAGGTGGATCGGCAAAACCTATATCGCCGTGGTCCGCGGCATCCCGGACATCGCGTTTTTTCTCTTCTTTGTCATCGCCTTGGATCAGGCCTTTGAATACATCCGCCACCGGATCAAATGCCCTGATTGGGATGAGCCTATCCGGCAAGGCAATGATTTCATCGTCTGCACCGCCGCCAAACTGCCCTTGGGCAACGCGCCGCAATGGGTACATGAAACCTATGGGTTTATGCTGGCTGTCCTGACCTTCGCCATTGTGTTCGGGGCTTTCGCCGCAAATGTCTTGTTCGGCGCCATGCGTGCCGTGCCCAAAGGCCAGTTGGAAACGGCAGAGGCTTACGGCATGAACCGCCGCCAGACGTTTTGGCGCGTCTTGGTGCCGCAAATGTGGGTTTACGCCCTGCCCGGTCTGTCGAACCTCTGGATGGTCTTGATCAAAGCGACGCCCTTGCTCTTCCTGCTGGGCGTTGAAGACATTGTTTACTGGGCGCGCGAATTGGGCGGGGCCAAGCAACCACAATTCACCGACTACCCGCACCCTGATTGGCGGATGTGGTATTTCGCTGCGCTGCTGGTGTTTTACCTGTGCTTTACCAAATTATCCGAAGTCGTGCTGAGCCGGATCATGGCGCGGCTGACCCATGGGCAGGCTACTGCCGCGGGTGAAGCGCAACGGAAGGCAGCGGCATGAATGGGGTTTGGATCAGAGGTCCCGGATCAAGTCCGGGACTGCGCCAGTGCGCAAACGCAGTCCCGGACTTGATCCGGGACCTCTTGTTGAGGCATGCCGCATGAGTTGTTGGGAAACCATCGCCGACTACGCCTTGCGCAGCCAAGGCATTGGTGAACGCCTGCTACCCCGTACGGATTTCACGCTATGCCAACAGTTCACGCTGATCGGCTCTGGCATGATCTGGAACATCTATTTCGGGGTCGTCGCGCTATGTACAGGTTTCTTCCTCGCCACCGCAGTCGCCGTGGGCAAGGCGGCGCGCAGCCCGCTTTACCGCAAACCGGCTGAATGGTTCATCTTCGTCTTCCGCGGCTCGCCCCTGTTCATCCAGTTTTTCTTTGCCTATTTATGCTTTCTCAGCCTCAAGGACGTCAGCCCCTTTTTTGATCCGCTGACATCCGCCTGGGCCGGTGCTTTGGTCGTACTCTTCCTCAACACCGCCGCCTATTCGGGTGAGATTTTCTACGGCGCGCTGCAATCCATTCCCAAAGGGGACACAGAGGCCGCAGATGCCTATGGCCTGTCCGGCTGGTCCCGCTTCCGCCGTGTGATCTGGCCCACAATGTTGCGGCTGGCCTGGCCCGCTTACACGAACGAGGCGATCTTTCTATTCCATGCCACAACGCTGGTGTTTTTCTCCGGCTTTCCGGCCACACAACAGCGGGGCGACGCGCTTTATTACGCCAATTACTTTGCCGATAAGACCTTTAACCCCTTTATCCCTTACCCCATCCTTGCGGGCTATTTCATCATCCTCACGCTGATCATCATTGGCCTCTTCGGGCTTGTGAACAACCGCTTGAACCGCCACCTGCCGCAAGAGGTGCGCCAGAAAATCAAAGTGAGGCCGCAGATCATCAGATGAGCTGGCTGGACGATCATCCCGAAATTCGTAACCTGCGTTGTGGGGCGGCTGACCTGAACGGACAAGCGCGCGGCAAACGGGTGCCGCGCCGCTTTGCACAAAAGCTCGAACAAGAGGGCACGCGATTTCCGCTATCGGTGCTGAACCTTGATATCTGGGGCGAAGATATCGATGACAGCCCGCTGGTGTTTGAAACCGGCGATGCAGATGGGCTGTTGTTGCCAACCGAGCGCGGCTATGTACCTATGCCATGGTTGAAATCGCCGACCGCCCTGCTGCCGCTTTGGGCCTTTACCGATGATGGCGTGCCCTTCTCTGGCGATCCGCGCCATGCACTGGCCCATGTTTTAGAGCGCTATAAGGCCCGCGGCTTAACCCCGGTTGTTGCGACCGAGATGGAGTTCTATCTGGTCGACGATAGCGGAAAACAGATCCGTCAGCCCAAATCGCCACGCTCTGGCAAACGGCGCGCGGGCGCTGAAATCCTGTCGCTGCGCGCGCTGGATGCTTTCGATGCCTTTTTCAATGACCTTTATGATGCCTGCGACGCGATGGATATCCCGGCAGAGGCCGCGATTTCCGAAGGTGGCGAAGGCCAGTTTGAGGTCAATTTGGAACATGTACCGGATGCGTTGAAGGCGGCAGATGATGCCTGGCTTTTCAAGATGCTGGTGCGCGGTCTGGCGCGCAATCACGGGATGGCCGCCAGCTTTATGGCCAAACCGTATGAGGATTATGCTGGCAACGGGCTGCATACGCATTTCTCGATTTTGGATAAAGATGGCAACAACGCCTTTGCCAATGACACCTTCGACGGCACACCGCTGTTACACAACGCCATTGCAGGCTGCCTTGCGGGTATTCCCGATCTGGCACTGATCTTTGCGCCCCATGGCAACAGCTATGAACGGTTGGTGCCCGGTGCCCATGCGCCAACCAGCATTTGCTGGGCGCATGACAATCGCACTGCCACAGTGCGTGTTCCCGGCGGCAGCTTTACCGCGCGCCGGATTGAACATCGGCTCGCGGGCGGTGACGTGAACCCCTATCTGTTCTTGGCCGCCGTCCTTGGCTCTGCGCTGATCGGGATCGAGGATGCGATGACACCCCCCGCCCCAATCACCGGCAATGCTTATGATCAAAAACTGCCGCAGGTGCCCAGCAAGTGGGAAGATGCGATTGAAGCCTTTGCGCAAAGCACCCTCGCCCGCCGCATCTTTGACCCGCAACTGGTCGACAATCTGATCCGCACGAAACGGCAAGAGATGGCGCATTTCGCCGAAATGACACCGGAAGAGCAGATCGACCATTATCTTGATCTGGTATAACGCTGACCGCAGAAGACAAAGTGAGTGAAAGAGCGATGAGAATCGGCATCCTGCAAACCGGCCATGCGCCAGAGGAAATGCTGGAAAAATCCGGCGATGTTGCCCCCTATTTTGAACGCATGCTCGAAGGCAACGGTTTTGATTTCGCGACCTATAGCGTGGTCGATATGGAATTTCCCGATGCGGTGTCAGATTGCGACGGTTGGATCATCACCGGGTCAAAACACGGCGCCTATGAAGACCTGCCATTCATCGCCCCGCTCGAAGATTTTATACGCAAGGTCTATGACGCTGATGTGCCGCTGGTCGGGGTCTGCTTTGGCCATCAGATTGTCGCACAGGCCTTGGGCGGCACCGTGCAAAAGTTCGATGGCGGTTGGGCCGTGGGGCGCACGCAATATGATTGGAATGGTGAAACCGTCGCACTGAATGCCTGGCATCAGGATCAGGTGACAACACGCCCTGCCGATGCGACCGTCTATGCCAGCAATGAATTTTGCGAAAACGCAGCACTGGTCTATGGCAAGCGCGCCTTTACCGTGCAGCCGCATCCGGAATATGGGGCGGGCTTTATTGGTGGGTTGGTGGCCTATCGCGGCAAAGGCTTGGTGCCCGATGATCAATTGGCACGGGCCAAGGCCGGCCTGGACAAGCCTGTCGACAACCCGCGTATCGCGGCCCAAATCGCCCGGTTCTTCAAAGAACGCGTCGTGGCGTAAGGCCACGGCATGAACCCGCTTTACCGCAATGACCGGCCCGGCAGTTTTCCCGACAGCTGGTATGTTGCGTCAACTGACATTCCGGCGGAGCGCCCCGGTTTGCGCGGTCAGATCACGACAGATGTCTGTATTGTCGGCGCAGGATATACCGGGCTATCGGCGGCCCGGCATCTGGCCGCAAAGGGCATGGATGTGGTCGTGCTGGATGCGCATCGCGCAGGCTTTGGCGCATCGGGCCGCAATGGCGGTCAGGTATGCAGCGGGTATGACCATAACCAGACACTGCTGACAAAGAAACTCGGTGCCCCGCGCGCCAAACAACTCTGGGCGCTGGCGGAAGAGGCGAAAGCGGACTTACGCAACCTTTGCGCCGACCACATCCCCGAGGCCTGCTATAAACCGGGCGTCATGCACGGGACCTACACGGCGCAGGAAGCCGCTGACGATCAAGCGGAGGTTGAGCTACTGGCAACGGAATATGACTATACCGACGCCCGCGTTTGTCGCCCAGATGAGATGGCGGAGATCGTGAAATCACCGCAGTACCACAGCGGGTTGTTGGATAAGGGTGCCGGGCATATCCATCCGCTGCGCTACGTCCTTGGATTGGCGCGGCTAGCGGAGGCCGCCGGGGCGCGCATCTTTGAACGCTCTGAAGTACACCGGATCGACAAAGGTGATCCGGCGGCCGTGGCGACGGGCAAAGGCCGGGTGACCGCGCGCTTTGTGCTGCTGGCGGGCAATGGCTATCTGCCCAACCTGGAACGAAAGGTGGCCGCACGGGTCATGCCGCTGAACAGCTTTATCGGGGCAACAGAACCGCTGGGCGATCGGGCGGAAACAGTGATGGGGCAAGACATTGCCGTGCATGACAGCAAATGGGTCGCCAATTACTTTCGCCTGTCTGACGATAAACGCCTGCTGTTTGGTGGGCGGCCAAGCTATGCGCTGGGATTTCCCGACAATGTCGCAGACCTGATGAAGCAGCGGATCGTTAACATCTTTCCGCAGCTTGCGGATGTGAAGGTTGACTATGCATGGGGCGGTACATTGGGCGTGACGATCCCGCGGATGCCAGCGCTGATCCGGGTCGCGCCAAACATACTATCCGCGGGTGGCTATTCCGGGCATGGGGTGGCGCTGTCAGGCCTTGCGGGCAAGGTCATGGCCGAGGCGATCACCGGTCAGGCGGGGCGCTTTGATGTGTTCGAAGGGCTGAACATTCCCAGCTATCCCGGGGGTGCAGTCTTCCGCGCGCCGCTGCTGCGATTGGCGATGACATGGTACGCGATGCGGGATCGGTTAGGAGTTTAAGCAGGGTTAAGTTTGCCTTAACCATGATTTGCTAGGATTGGGGATGCATCAGCACCGGACCCTCCCACCCTATGGCCGTGATTGGCTGGCACAGGTCTTTCAATGCCAAGCCAGCCGGAATAAAGGCGTGATCCGCCGACAGGTGATTGACGTCGAACGCGAGGTGGGTGTCGAGGCTTTAGTGGCAGAAGTGAAGCGACGCCGCTTTCGGCTGATCCGGACGCCGACGCATTTCGTGATTGTCTGTGATGACGGGCCGGTCGAGGTAGTCGGCTAACGCCGGCGGAAACCAAATTTCTAGAAATTTGGCGGCATAGAAGGAATTTCCAGAAATTCCTTCGCTCGGCGCGGGATCTATTTACCCAACTTCGAGAGCTTTTCCTGCAGGGCTGCGAGTTGATCCTTGATCTCGCCCAGGTCATCCTCATCGCCTTTTGCGGCGTCGTCAGAGGATGCGGTGCCAACACCGGACATCATGCCACCTGTCATGGCCTTGAAAAACGCCTCTTGCTGGGCACGCATCGCTTCAAACCCAGGCATACTGGCCATCGGGTTCGCCTTGCCCATATTCTCCATCGCCTTGGACTGGCCTTCGCGCAGCATATCGAAACTGGCTTGCAAGAACTGCGGGACAACGGATGCGGCCTGGCTGGTGTAGCTGCGGACCAGATCTGTCAGCACATCAACAGGCAACACACTTTCGCCGCGGCTTTCATGTTCGGCGATAATTTGCAACAAATATTGACGGGTCAGGTCATCGCCAGATTTCAGATCAACGATCTGCACTTCACGCCCCTCGCGGATGAACACGGCGATATCCTCGAGCGTAACATAATCGCTGGTCTCTGTGTTATACAAACGACGGCTCGCGTAGCGTTTGATCAGCAGTGGTTTGTCAGAGTTGGCCACGGGTGTACCTTCCAAGATATTGCAGTGCAGAGAAGCCTATGCCGCGCCTGCGCAAAAAGAAAGCATAATAGCACATAGCAAAAAAGACGGCCCGCTTGCGCGCACCGTCTTTCAAAATCAAACCCTCAGGGAGATAAGGGTGATTTACCTTACTTCGCAGCTGTTGCTTTCTTCGCAGCGGCTGTCAACTCTGTCTGTGCTTTCTTGGCTGCAGCTGTCATGTCCTCAGACATGTCTTTGCCAGCGGCCAGAACCAATTCCATGGTCTGTGTCTGCACTTTTTTCGCGATTTCAGCGAAAGCAGACATGTGCTCTGCAGCGGATTCAGCAGAAGCAGATGCGAAATCTGTCATTGCTTTGGCATAGTCAGCAGGCTCTGCCTTTGCTTTTGAGATGCTTTCCATCTTCGCGATGGTGTCCTGTGTCCACTTTGCGGAAAGCTCAGCAGATTTGCCAGCAGCGTCCAGTGCAACTGCGGACATTTTTTCAGCCAGCGCAGTCTGGTTCTTGAACTGCTCTTCCATTGCTTTGGTGTCGACTGGGAACGCGCCTGTCATATCTTTGAAGATCGCGGTGAAGTCTTGTGTTTTCGTAGCCATTGTCATCAGCCTTTCGGGTTGGGTGCGGGGGACACCCGCTGTTATCTCGTGACACCAATATGCGTGCTGCACTGCAGCATTTCAAGTATTTTTTCTGCACTGCAGCATAATTTTTTCTGCGGTTGCGAAAAAGGCTGAATTATCCGCTACTTATTTACGACATAGGTGCCCGGCGCGGGTGCCAAAATAGGGTGTTCGTCATCCCCAGGCACACGCGCTGTGACCTTTTTGCCTGATTTTTTGGACAGCCAGGCATCCCACCGCGGCCACCATGAGCCTTCATGTTTGTCGGCCGCATCGTACCAATCATCCGGCGTCAGCCCAAGCTCCGGGTTCGTGTAATGCCCGTATTTATTCTTGGTCGGCGGATTGATGATCCCGGCGATATGTCCACTTTCGGATAGGATAAACGTCTTGTCCTTGGACCCCATCTTGCCAATCCCGGCGTAGCTGCTTTTCCATGCAGCGATATGATCCGTCTCACATGCAATGGCGCAAAGCGGTACGGTCACATCATTGATGCGCACCGTCTCGCCCGCGATTTCAAACCCTTTCGTCGCAAATTCATCGTTCTGGCATAGGCCACGTAAATATTCGACGGACATGCAGGCCGGCAGGTTCGTCCCGTCCCCATTCCAATAGAGCAGATCAAAGGCTGGGGGGGCCTTGCCCATCATATAACTTTTGATGGCAGGCCCATAGATCAGGTCGTTCGAGCGCAGGTAAGAGAAGGTGCGCGACATGAAGAAGGAGTCCAGCACACCGTTTTCTTCAACCTCGGCCTCGATCCCATCGACAAAATCATCGTCAAGAAAAACGCCCACCTCGCCCCGATCAGAAAAATCCGTGAGGGTGGTAAAGAAGGTGGCGCTGTTTACGGACGTATCCTTGCGCTTTTTCATCAACGCCAGCGTCAGCGATAGTGTCGTGCCCGCGATACAGTAACCGACCGCATTCACCTTTTTGACGCTACAGATGTCTTTGACCTCTTTGATCGCCGTCAGATAACCGTCCTCCACGTAGTCGGTCATCGAGGTGTCGCGATAGCCTGCGTCCGGGTTCACCCAAGAGACGACAAAGACGGTGTACCCCTGCGCAACCGCCCATTTGATCAGGCTGTTCTGCGGCTTCAGATCAAGAATGTAGAATTTGTTGATCCATGGTGGAAAGATGATCAAAGGGATCTCATGCACCTTATCGGTACTGGGCGCATATTGGATCAGCTCAAACATATGGTTGCGGTAAACAACCGAACCAGGTGTCGTCGCCAGGTTTTCGCCTAAGGTAAACGCGTTCTTATCGGCCAGGGTAACCACCAGATCGCCGTCATTCGCCTCAAGATCAGCGATCATATTCTCCAGCCCGGCAACAAGGCTTTCGCCTTCTGTTTCGGCTGCCAGCGCCAGCGCCTCTGGGTTGGTGGGCAGAAAATTCGTGGGGCTGATCATATCGACCATCTGCTGGCTGAAATAGCGCAGACGCTTCTTTTCCTCAGAATCAAGCGTGTCGATATCCTCAACCGCTTGCTGCACCGCAGAAGCATTCATCAGGTACTGTTGCTTGATAAAGTTGAAATAGGGATTGGTATCCCACAACTCATGGCTGAACCGGCGGTCTTTGGGGGTCTCATCCGTGGGTGTTTCAAGTTTACCTTGCGCCAACAGATGCTGTGCTTCCACGTAGTGCTTTACGGATTTGCCCCAAAACTCCAGCTGATGCTCGATCAGCTTGGCCGGATTATGCATCATTTCAGTCATATAGGCCGTCGCGGCCTTCATATACAGCTCTTGACTGGGCCCCTGCAACGACGGTGCAACCGTCCGCCCCTGCCCCATCACGTTCAACAAGCGCTGTGTCAGCTCTTCGACCCGTGCCAGATTAGTCTCAAGCTTGGCCATATTTTCGCCAACAGTTTCCTGCACATCTAAATCGCTTGTTGTCATTTTAACGTTCCTATGCCTATGCTGCAGGTGCAGCATAATGCCGCGCCCACCATCGGAGACCGAGTAGATGAAGTATATGATGACCTACGACCTGATGGAAAGCATGCGCAATACCAATCAGTGGCTTGGGGCGACCGCAAATGCCTTTGCATCCTACCCGATGATGTCATGGGGTGCGAACCCGGCGATGGATTGGCTGAAGGCCTGGGGTGAGGTGACAGAGCGCACATTCTCACGCATGGTGATGAAACCAGACTGGAATATCCCCCCTGTTACAGGGGAAAAGGGCAAGGATTACCCTGTCGTTGTCGAAACCGTGGTTGAGAAACCCTTTGGCGATTTGATCCATTTCACGATGCCCGGCCGCAAACCTAGCAAACGCCGTGTGCTGCTGGTGGCGCCGATGTCAGGACACTATGCCACACTGCTACGCAAGACTGTGATCAGCCTTTTGCCGGATGCCGATGTTTACGTCACCGATTGGCACAATGCCCGCGATATTCCTGTCAGCGCGGGCAAATTCGATATTGAGGATTACACCCTCTATCTGATGGAATTCATGCGCGCATTAGGACCCGACATTCATGTGATCGCCGTCTGCCAGCCCGTGCCACTGGCCTTGGCGGCAACGGCCTATCTGGCCGAGCTTGATCCAGATGCGCAGCCGCGTTCACTGACCTTGATTGGTGGCCCGGTTGACCCGGACGCGAACCCCACCGAAGTCACCGACTTTGGCCGTTCCGTGACGATGGGCCAGTTAGAAGAGACGATGATTCAGCGCGTTGGGTTCAAATATGATGGCGTGGGACGGATGGTTTACCCCGGCTTGCTGCAACTGGCCTCTTTCATCTCGATGAATGGCGAGACCCACGCCAATGCATTCCGCGATGAAATCATTCGCGTGGCCAAAGGTGAAGCATCAGAACACGACCGCCACAATGATTTCTATGATGAATATCTTGCTGTCATGGACATGACGGCGGAATTCTATCTGTCGACAGTCGAGCGCATCTTCAAAGGGCGCGAGATTGCGCAGAATGAATTTGTGGTGGCGGGTCACACCGTCGATATGAGCAAAATCACCACAGTAGCCGTCAAGATCGTCGAAGGCGAAGAAGACGATATCTCAGCCCCCGGCCAGTGCCTTGCCGCACTTGATCTGCTGACGGGTCTGCCTGATGACAAGAAGGCTGCGCATCTGGAACCGGGTGCTGGGCACTACGGTATCTTTGCGGGCCGCAGCTGGCGCAACAACATCCGTCCCCTGGTGTTGGATTTCATTGACGCCAACTCTGACACGCCAAAGCGCAAGTCGGCCAAAGTCGTCGCGATCAAGTAAAGCTAGGGGCGCAACATCATCGGTTGCTTCATCCAGCGTTGCAGCGCATCTGTTGTGGCCTCGGGTGCTTCCATCGTGGGCAAATAGCCTGCGCCTTCGATGATCTCAAACTGGGCGTAGGGGATCAGCTCGGCTAGAAACTCATGCCGTTTCAGTTGGTATTGGCCATCATGGCGACCGCAGATAACGCAAGTCGGTAGCTGGATCTGGCGCAATGTTCCCTGCTGGTCCTTGCGCCGCTGTAGCGCACGCGCCTGCTTGATATAGACCTCTGGCCCCAACTCGCGCCCCATGGTGGTCAGCACACGCACCAATTCCACCTTATCCGATGACGGGGCCATCCAGGTCGAATTGATCTCGTGCTGCAAAACGTCATCCCAACGCCCCGCACGGGCGGCGATAATATGCGGCTCGCGGGCGGCGGCAGCCTCTGGTGTGTCGGCTTGCGGGCTGGTGCTGAGCAAAGCGATACGGGTCATGCGTTCAGGCGCGCGGCGTATAATCTCCATCGCGACCATCCCGCCCAGCCCCATGCCACAAAGCGCAAACTTGGACGGGGCCCAAGACAGGATCTGGCTCGCAATCTCTTCAATCCGTTCACCACAAGTGGGCGGGGCGATCATGACGGCATGCGATTGCGATAGAACCTGGGTCTGATGCGCAAATACACGCGCGTCAGATAGGATCGGTGGGATCATCACCAGCGTTTCACGCGGCATTTTGCAATAGCCCTAACAAACTGCTCAACCTCTTTGGGTCGTTTTATCCAGTTTGACGCGGAAACTACTTTGCCGCAAGTGTTTCAGCCTGCGGGCAGACCTTGCACCCAAGCGATAATCTGCCGGGCCAGTGGCGCTGTTTGGCCTGGCGAAAAGACATCACCGGCCATAACATGCCCCATCTTGTCGTCATCAGAGGTCTGTTTGATCATAATCTGATCGGCTTTCGCACCCCAGCGTTTCATGGCTTTGCGTGTCTCATCCGGGTGCACGACTTGGTCATCCTGATTAAAACAAAACAAGGCCGGCGTGCTGATCTGCGACAGTGGAGCATCACGGACAGCGCGCACCGCATCGGCCATCACATGTACGGCGGCGGTCGGGTATTCCACCGTCCAATAGGCGGCATGCGCCTCACTGATGGGTTCAAAGGAACGGGACGATCCGGCGACATAATGTGACCACTGTCGTGATCCGGGCAGGTCCAGCAGGGTTTGCACGGCCCAATGCCGCAGCCCAAAATTGGGCGAGATATGGATCATTCCGCGGGCCTGCGCCCCTTTGGCCAAGGCAAGGGTAGCCAAGGTGCAACCCGTGGAACAGCCCATGATGATCACTTCATCGCCCAACGCCTGTGCGATCGCAATCGCCTCATCCACGTCGCGCTGCCAATCGGCCATGGTGGCGCGCCCCATGGCATCGCCATCCTGACCATGCCCCGTCAACCGGGTGAAATGCAGGTTGGCCTCAAAAGCCTGCGCGACAAGGTCGGGCAAGGGGCGCAGTTCTTCGCCCGTGGCAGAAAACCCGTGAATATAGAGAAGGGACAGGGGTGTTTTGGTGGCAGGCGCACCCGCCCAAATCACCTGTTTGGCGCAAACCGGGCGCAGGTTTGGCACCTGCGCCTCTGCCGCCGCAAGCGCGGCCTCTATCTCGGCCAGATCATGCAAGGGCGCGCCGTGCCATGGGGCGGTAGATCAGCGCCAGCCCCAAGATCGCAACACCCAGAATGCCCGCCGGGATTAAGGTGATCGACAGCTGCAACGCGCTCAGCGCCCCATCCGACTGTGCAACCACACCATCGGTCGTTTCCTGCCAGCCTGCCGCCGCAAGGGTCAGACCCAAAACCGCAGGGGCCACCGCATTGGCCAGCTTTTGCCCGAACAGCCAAATCGCGGAAAAGGCCCCCTCAATCGCCGCCCCCGTTTCGCGACGCGTGACATCCATCAGATCAGGATAGATGGCCCAAGGGATTTGCTGATAGGCTCCATTGGTCATGCCAGCCAGCACGAACATGCCAGCGATGGCGGTCACGTTGACTGAGGGCAGCATGGTATAGAGTGTGTAAAGCAAGGCGATATAGAGGCACAGGCCAAGGACCAACGCACCCACTTTGCCTAAACGGTTTGACAGGAATACCCACACAGCTTGGCTCAGGATTGATCCGACAACAAAAGCGGCAAACATCAGGCTGAGCGTGGTCAGCGCCGCCGCGGCACCAGACAGCGCGGTATCGCCGCTATCGACAATCAAATAAAGCGCTGCAAAGGGCAGACCCGCCGTGATCATCGCAATGGCCAATGTCATGACCCCATATAGCAAAACCAAAACCACAAAGGCTTTGTTCGAAAAAACCAGCCCGAACATGCCGGACAGGCTGACGCTGGCGGGTTGTTCAATCCGGGGCGCGTTGCGTGTTGCCCAAAGCGACAGCCAGACAGCGCCCACCATCAATGGTGTGACCGCCAAGGCCGCCATGGAATAGCCCATGGATCCCGCCAAACCGGGGATCAAAGCGCCCCCGATCAGAATACCGATACTGGCAAAAGCCATGCGAAACCCGGTCATGGCCGACCGTTCCTTGGGGTCTTGCGTGATCTCACCCGATTGCGCGCCATAGGGGATTGCCACCATCGTGAATCCAATTGTGGCCAGCACAAAAAAGGCCACGACCCAGGCGAGGTTTGCATTCATCCCCATCCCCGCAGGGACAGAGAATAGCCCAACCATCCCTGCAGCCATCACCAACACACCGATAAACATCCACGGCGCGCGCCGGCCAAAGCGGCTTTGCGTCCGGTCACTGAAATACCCAACCAAAGGGTCAGTGATCATATCAAAAACCAGAACGGCGGTGGTGACAAAGCCCGCGATCCCCACAGGCACACCCAGAAAGGCGGTCATATAAGTCAGGATCAGCAGCTGTTTGACGATCACAAAGACAACGATGCCCATGTCAGCCAGGCCCCAGCCTGCCTTTTGCCCCAATGATAGTGCCATCTGTGTCCCCTCCCAAGGATTTCAGGCACCCTAATCAGAGCCGCCCGTGATCCCAAAGGGGAACGTGGCGTCAGACCGAAAGCTGGGTTTCACCCAACCCGCCCCAAGACATCCGCGACCGAGGCCACGATCAAATCCAGACAGGCCTCATCCGAGAAACGATGGTCGGCGCCATCCACCAAGGTCAGGCGCATATCCGGGCTATCAGCGTGGTCCAGCAGCCGCAACGCCACGGACATTTTCACATCGACATCCGCGGTTCCCTGCAACGACCGCACCGGAAAGGGCAGCGGTAGAGGATCACGCAGCACCAGACGGTCGCGCCCTTCCTCAATCAGGCGGCGGGTGATGATGTATGGCTCACCGTATTCTGATGGCAGGGCGACCTGCCCGGCCATTAGCTGTGCTTTCTGCGCTTCATCGAAGCCCGCCCACATGCTGTCTTCGGTGAAATCCGGGGCGGCGGCGATGGTGACCATGCCGGCAACCCGCTCTGGCATCTGCCGCGCGACAAGCAGCGAAATCCACCCGCCCATGCTAGAACCCACCAAGATGACCTTGCCCGCCAGCAATCCGATCGCAGCACATGCGTCTTCAAACCAGTCGCCAATGCAACCGTCGGTGAATGCCTCGCTGCTTTCGCCATGGCCGGAGTAGTCGAACCGCAAAAACGCCCGCCCCGAATCACGCGCCCATTGTTCCAGATGCACCGCCTTTGTGCCGCCCATATCGGACTTGAACCCACCCAGAAACACGACTGCAGGGCCGGTTCCATCGGTCAAATGATAGGCAATACGCCGGCCTTGCGGCGTGACAAAAGACGGGGTTTCGCTATTGTTTTCCATACACTTACAGCATCACACACCGTGGCGTGCTGCAAGTATTTTTAAGTGACCCTATTGTCACGTGACTATAGAGTAACTTATAAGATTTCCCATGGATGCGATTTTCAAAGCCCTGAACGACCCCGCCCGGCGCGACCTGTTGGACAGTTTGCGCAAGCGCGATGGCCAGTCCCTCAGCGACCTTGAACAGGTGCTAGAGATGTCCCGTTTCGGTGTGATGAAGCATCTGAAGGTCCTCGAAGAGGCCAATCTGATCGTCACCCGCAAGGATGGCCGGTTCAAATACCACTATCTGAATGCCCTGCCCCTGCAGGACGTGATGGACAGATGGGCCGCCCCTTTTTTGCAGCGCCAGGCGCGCGCCGTGACTGAATTGAAAGCGAAGCTAGAGAGAGATACCGCTATGGGAAAACCCGATTTCATGATGCAAACATTCATCCGCTGCAGCCAAGATGCGCTCTGGGCGGCCCTGACGGAGGCTGACCAGATGGCGGCCTATCATTTTGCCTGCAACGTCGTCGAAGGCAACGCCGCTGTGAACGAAACCACGGCATTCATTCGCCCCGATGGCAGCTCAATGCTCAACCAGATCACGACAGCCATGGACCCCAAAAGCCGGATTGCGATGACGTTTGAGCCACTGTTCATGGGCCCCGATGCCCCATCCAGTCACATGGTCTATCTGATCGAAGCGCAGGGCGAGCAGTGCAAGCTGACGATCGAACACTACGATATGGCCCCCGGCCAGGAAGGTTTCGCCGAAGGCTGGGCGCGTCTGGCGTCTTCGCTGAAAAGCTATCTGGAAACCGGCACTGCCCTCAAAGCAGCAATGTAAGGAGACGACCCATGGAAAGCTTTCCAACCGAACTCGGCATCCTGACATGCCTTTCTATCTTCGCAGCCTCGCTTTGGATCCCCTACATCGTCGGTGCCGCATCAGCGCCCGAAGGATCCCTGCCCGCTGATGCGCCCGACGGGTTTACCCGCATCGCAGACCCAAGACTGCATCGTCCCTGGGTGCAGCGGGCCTACCGTGCGCATCTGAACCTGCTGGAACAGCTGGTGCCATTCGCGATGTTGGTCCTGATCCTTGATCGGGTGGATGGGTTCACCGCGCTGACCTATTGGACTGCAATTGCCTTCTTCTGGTTGCGGGTCGCCCATGCCATTGGCTACATCACAGGTAAGGCCGGTTTCCCGCTGCGCCCGATCATCTTTACCGCTGGATGGGTCTGTTGCCTGATTATGGCTTATGCAGTTTTCGCGGCCCGCTTTTGAAAACAAAAATGCACGCAGCTCTCCCGCGCTGCGTGCATCCTAAGGTCAAACTAAAGACGGCAGCCTTAACCGCCGACGTAAACCGCCTTTTTGGGCCGGTAGAAGATTTTTTGGTCATGCAACCGGCCTAACAGCTCTTCCGTCTGCCGCTGGTCTTGTTCCACGACCCTGATCGACTCCAGATGCGCCGGATTGTCATCCTTCAACGCCAATCGCATACCAGAAAGCTCACGACCGCGGGCGCGCAGTGCCTCTTCGATCAGGTTCACATCGTTGATGGTTAGATCAAACTGACGGTTGTAGCTTGGCATGCGTCATCCCCTATATCTGGGTTTCCCATTGGAAACACTGTCGCTTTTAACCGCTTACCTGTCGCAGTCAACGTATATCTGAGTATACCGACCACTGTGGAATGGCTGCCCCTTGACCATTCGCGACCATCCGGTCATGTACCGCGCACACATAACCCGCAACCGGGCGTTTTGTAGGCGCCAAACAGACGAGGAGCTTGCCCCAAGATGGCACAGATTTCCCTAACTTTCCCAGATGGTAACAGCCGTTCATATGAGGCTGGCGTGACAGCCGCTGATGTGGCTGCCGATATTTCATCGTCACTACGGAAGAAGGCCATCAGTGCCACCGTTGGAGGCCAGCACTGGGACCTGCAGTGGCCGATTGAGGCAGACAGCAGCATCGCCATCAACACGATGAAAGATGAAGAACCTGCATTGGAACTGGTCCGCCACGACCTTGCACACATTATGGCCCGCGCGGTGCAGGAAATCTGGTCCGAAACCCAAGTCACCATCGGCCCCGTCATCAAAGACGGCTGGTATTACGATTTTGACCGCAAGGAACCCTTCACGCCAGAAGACCTCGGGCTGATCGAAAAGAAGATGAAAGAGATCATCAACAAGCGTGAGCCTGTGCGGACAGAGATTTGGGAACGCGACGTTGCGATCCAATACTATAAGGACCGCGGCGAGCCTTATAAGGTCGAACTGATCGAAAGCATCCCCGGCGATGAACCACTGCGCATGTATTGGCATGGCGACTGGCAAGACCTGTGCCGCGGCCCGCATTTGCAGCACACCGGCCAAGTGCCTGCCGATGGGTTTAAGTTGATGTCCATTGCGGGCGCCTATTGGCGTGGCGACAGCGACCGCGCGATGTTGCAGCGGATTTACGGCACGGCCTTCACCAATAAAGAAGGGCTAAAGGCGCACCTGCACATGCTAGAAGAAGCCGCCAAACGCGACCACCGCAAGCTGGGCCGCGAGATGGACCTGTTCCATATGCAGGAAGAGGCGCCTGGTCAGGTGTTTTGGCACCCCAATGGCTGGAATATCTATACCTCCCTTATGGACTACATGCGGCGACGCCAAAACAGCGACGGCTATCAAGAGGTCAACTCACCCGAAGTCATCGACCGCAAGCTGTGGGAAGCCTCAGGTCATTGGGACAAGTATCAGGAAAATATGTTCATCGTCGAAGTGGATGAGGACCACGCGCGTGAGAAAGCGATTAACGCGCTGAAACCCATGAATTGCCCCGGCCACGTGCAAGTTTACAATC
Organism: Pseudomonadota bacterium; assembly: GCA_038533095.1. GTDB lineage: Bacteria > Pseudomonadota > Alphaproteobacteria > Rhodobacterales > Rhodobacteraceae > Yoonia. Next base: position 2,939 of record JBCAZI010000048.1, on the reverse strand, counting down.
ACGGTCTGCGTAGCTATCGGGATTTGCCGCTGCGATATGCAGAATTTGGGGCCTGTCATCGTTATGAACCCTCCGGTGCGCTACATGGCATCATGCGTGTCCGCGGGTTTACCCAAGATGACGGGCACATCTTTTGCACCATGGATCAGATCGAAGCGGAGTCGAAAAAGTTCATCGCATTCCTCGCCCAGACTTACGCCGATCTTGGTTTTCACAACTGGACCGTCAAATTATCAACACGTCCGGAAAAGCGCATTGGCAGTGATGAAACCTGGGACGTTCTGGAAACAGCCCTGGGTGCTGCGTGCAATGCAGCCGGCTATGACTATGACCTACTGCCCGGCGAAGGTGCCTTCTACGGTCCAAAGCTAGAGTTCACGCTGACGGATGCAATTGGCCGGACTTGGCAATGCGGCACCCTGCAGGTCGATACCAATATGCCCGAAAGACTGGGCAGCAAATACGTTGGGCCAGATGGTGAAAAGCACACGCCGGTCATGCTGCATCGCGCCTGTCTGGGGTCGTTCGAACGTTTCATCGGCATCCTGATCGAAGAACACGCAGGCAAACTGCCGTTCTGGCTGGCCCCGCGTCAGGTGGTTGTGGCCACCATTGTATCGGATGCGGATGACTACGCGATGGAAGTTGTGAACGCACTGAAAGCCGCAGGCGTGCGGGCCGAAGCTGATCTGCGCAATGAAAAGATCAACTTCAAAGTGCGCGAACATTCGGTTGGCAAAGTACCGATGATTCTGGCGCTTGGCGCGCGTGAGGTTGAAGAAAAGACCGTGACCGCGCGGCGACTGGGTGAAAACAAGACTTCTGTAACATCTCTGGCTGAAATTGTTTCAGAGCTGGGTCAGGCCGCGACGCCACCTGACCTTCTGTAACATTCTGACACAGCAAGTTGTAACAATCCCGCCGATGTCAAAACCGGCGGGGTTGTTGTTTTATAAGGCAAATTTCAAACATGGCGAGCGCTGCAGGCCAAGGCGCACTCAAATAACCTCACGCCGCTGCGATGCACGGCCCTGTGAGTGGAATATCAACTTCTACAACGGTTAATGTTTGGGCATCGCCGGTACAGAGTGCCGACAAATCAGACCTAATCTAAAGGAATTCTCGATGTCCAACGCTACAAAAACTCTCGTCCTCGCCTCTGCTGTTGCATCCGCTGTAGCAGGCCTGTCCACAACTGCTGCCGCTGAAGGCGACGTGAAATGCTTCGGCATCTCGCTTGCCGGTGAAAACGACTGTGCGGCTGGCCCAGGTACAACATGTGCAGGCACATCCACAGTTGATTACCAAGGCAACGCTTGGACATTGGTCCCTGCCGGCACATGCGAAACAATGGAACTGCCAGCCATGGCTGACGGCACCGAGCGCATGGGTTCACTGGAAGAGCTGGACCGCGACCTGCCAGCATAAGCTAAACTGTGGTAAGGTGGATCATGATCCACCTTACCTCACCGCTACCCAAGGGCCACTGACATGCTTGACGCGACACGACATCCCTCCCTGCCTGCGCGTCCTGGCGTTGGATATAAGGCCCAGCATTACAGCGACATCATGGAAAACCCCGGTCCCATGGGCTGGCTGGAAATCCACGCTGAAAACTATATGGGCCAAGGTGGCCGTCCGCTTGCCCAGTTACGCCATCTTGCCGAACGCTTCCCCATTTCTGTCCATGGCGTCGGTCTGTCCATCGGCGGCGAAGGTGATCTTGACCCCGATCACCTCGCCCGCCTCAAACACCTGACATCATGGCTGAACCCCGCCAGCTTTTCCGAACATCTGGCCTGGTCGACCCATGACAGCCATTTCTTTAATGACCTGCTGCCCCTGCCATATACCCCCCAGTCGCTCGCCCGTGTTGCCGCTCACATCAATCAAGTCCAAGACACGGTCGGGCGCCCCATGCTGCTGGAAAACCCTTCCAGCTATCTGGCCTTTGCCGAAAGCACGATGTCCGAGACAGATTTTCTGCGCGAATTGACACAGCGCACAGGCTGCGGGTTGCTTTTGGACGTGAACAACGTCTTTGTCAGCGCCACGAACCTGAAAACCTCGCCCCAAGCCTATATCGACGCCTTCCCGCTGGATGCCGTGGGTGAAATCCACCTTGGCGGCCATGATGAGGATGAGGACGAGACCGGCGCACCCCTGCTGATCGACAGCCACGGCAAAGCGGTCGTTGATCCAGTTTGGTCCTTGCTAGACTACACACTTGCCAAATCCGGCCCCAAGCCGCTCTTGATCGAATGGGACACCGATGTGCCCGAATGGCCCGTTCTGGCTGATGAAATTGCGCGCGCTGATCGCGCCCTTGCACTGGTCACGTCATGACCGTCACGCAAGCCGCATTCAAAGCTGCGATGCTGGATCCGGGTGCTGCTGTGCCCGCTGGCATCGTAAACCCTGATGGCGCAGCTGCCAGCAAACGCTTTGACGTCTATCGCAACAATGTGGCCGTCAGCCTGTCTGACGCGTTGGAGGCCGCCTTTCCCGTGGTCCGCAAACTGGTCGGTGATGAGTTCTTTCGCGCGATGGCCGGTGTTTACTTGCGCAAACATCCCCCGAAATCGCCGCTGATGATGTTCTATGGTGATGCGATGCCGCAGTTTCTGGGGCGATTTGAGCCAACCAAGACAATCGGCTATCTGCCCGATATCGCCCGGATCGAGCTGGCCATGCGCCACGCCTACCATGCCGCCGATACCAACGCTGTTGATGCCCAAGCCCTTGGCGCGCTGGCACCTGATGCGCTGATGGGTGCCAAGCTGCGCATCGCCCCTGCGACACAGGCCATCACATCCGATTTCCCAATCCACGCGATCTATCTTGCCAATACGCAGACGGACGCACCCAAACCGGTCATGCAGCCAGAGGCGGTGTTGATCACCCGCGCGGCGTTTGACCCGCAACTCCACCTAATCAAC
>JBCAZI010000047.1:0-27378 GCA_038533095.1 Pseudomonadota bacterium | reverse complement strand
CTGGGCTACGGCTCTCAAGGCCATGCCCATGCGTTGAACTTGCGCGACAGTGGCGCGAAAAACCTTGTTGTGGCACTGCGCGAAGGCTCTCCTTCTGCCGCCAAAGCCGAAGGCGAAGGCCTGAAGGTGATGGGTATCGCCGAGGCGGCTGCCTGGTGTGACGTAATCATGTTCACCATGCCCGATGAATTGCAGGCTGAAACATACAAAAAATACGTCCATGACAACATTAAGGCGGGGTCGGCGATTGCATTCGCCCACGGCCTGAATGTGCACTTTGGCCTGATCGAACCCAAGCCCGGTGTTGACGTGATCATGATGGCACCCAAGGGCCCCGGCCACACCGTGCGGGGTGAATATACCAAAGGCGGCGGTGTACCTTGCCTGGTGGCTGTGGACCGTGACGAAAGCGGTAAGGCGATGGAAATCGGCCTGTCCTATTGCTCGGCCATCGGTGGCGGGCGTTCCGGTATCATCGAGACTAACTTCCGTCAGGAATGCGAAACTGACCTCTTTGGCGAACAGGCCGTGCTGTGTGGCGGTATTGTTGAGCTGATCCGCATGGGTTTTGAAACACTGGTTGAGGCCGGTTACGAACCTGAAATGGCTTACTTTGAGTGCCTGCACGAAACCAAGCTGATCGTCGATCTGATCTATGAAGGCGGCATTGCCAACATGAACTACTCCATCTCGAACACAGCTGAATATGGTGAGTATGTTTCTGGCCCGCGCATCCTGCCTTATGATGAGACCAAGAAGCGCATGAAAGACGTGCTGACAGATATCCAGACAGGTAAATTCGTGCGTGACTTCATGCAGGAAAACGCTGTTGGCCAGCCTTATTTCAAGGCGACCCGCCGCATCAATGATGAGCACCAGATCGAGCAGGTCGGTGAAAAGCTGCGCGCGATGATGCCATGGATTTCCGAAGGCAAGATGGTTGATAAAGCCAAGAACTAAGGCATTCTGAACGCAATCTACAAAAGGGCCGCACACCGCTGTGCGGCCCTTTTTGCATTCAAAGCCGCACGATCCGCTTTACCAAACCCACCAAACGCCCGGTCATTTTGGTGTAAGGCGGGAAGACCACGTGGAATGGAAAGAAGCGCGCCCGCAACACCTGCCGCATGTGGCTGAACACTGCAAACCCAGCATAGCCATGCGCGCCGCCGTTGCCAGAACGCCCGACGCCCCCAAATGGCGCCGTCGGATGGGCAAAGACCATGACACTCATGTTCACGCCAACACTGCCGGAGGTCGTTTTTGATATAACCTCATCGGCCAACGCCTTGTTTCCAAATACGTAAAGCGCCAAAGGATGTGGCGCGTCGTTGATCTTACCAATGACCTGTTCCAGATCGCTGTAGGGCATCACCGGCAGGACTGGTCCGAAAATCTCGGTCTGTTGCACGTCCATATCATCGCGCAGGTCCAGCAGGACGGTCGGGGCAATTTTGCGTGTCGCCTCATCCGCTTGACCACCCACCAACACCGTCACCCCCTTCGTGCGCGCATCGTCGATCAGCGCGGCAACCCGCGCCCATTGGCGGGGATGCGCCATCTGGGCAAGGTTCTTTGAGGTCAGCGGATCAACCCCATACATCCGGGTCACTTCCGCGGCTAAAGCTGTCGTAAATGCGTCGCGCACATCCTCATGCACATAGACATGATCTGTCGCCACGCAGGTCTGCCCCCCATTCAGGAACCGCCCCCAGGCGATCCAGCGTGCGGCGTTTTTAATGTTGGCGTCCGGGCCAACGATAACGGGGGATTTCCCGCCCAGTTCCAATGTGACAGTCGCCAAGGTCTTTGACGCGGCTTTCATCACGATCTGTCCCACCTCGGGGCTGCCGGTGAAGAAGATATGGTCGAATGGCAGTGCCAACAGCTCTGTTGCGACATCAACGCCGCCTTCGACCACCGCGACCAGATCGGGTTCGAAGATTTCGGTGATCATCCGGTTGATCAGCGCCGTCGTTGCCGGCGTCAGTTCGGACGGTTTCAGGATGACTGAACAGCCCGCCGCAAGGGCCGATACCAAGGGGCCAATTGCCAGGTTGAAAGGAAAGTTCCAGGGCGCGATGATCAGTGCAGCCCCTTTTGGCGTAGGGTGCACCCGTGCGGATGTGCCCAGAAACGCCAGCCCCGATGCCGCATGTTTGGGCCTCATCCAGCGGCGCAGATGCTTGCGTGTATGGGTGATCTCGAGCAAGACCGGGATGATTTCGGTCAGCATCACCTCATCCCGATGCTTGCCGAAATCTGCGGCAACCGCCGCGCAAATCGCATCTTCTTCGGCCAAAATCTTAGCCTCTAGCCGGTCAAGCGCGGCCCTGCGCGCGGCATAGTCAAACGACGTCCGTCTTGCGACAACGCCAGATTTTTGTAAGTCGAACAGTTCGGCGATCGTGTGTTTTGTCTTTTCCATACTGTCTTTTTCAGTGCGACCAGAAGGTGTTGCAACAAGAACATGACGTCAAATCGCTTGCCGCCACGGCACAAAGCGATCAGACAGCGTTTTGGAAATACCGTGAAAGACCCCAAGAATGAGCGTGCCCACCCCAACATTGTGGAATTGGCTGTCAATTGCAGCGCTCGGTCTGATATGGGGCGCGACCTTTATGGTCGTGGCCATCGCATTGGAAGGCTATGGCCCCCTGACAGTGGCCTGCGCCCGCACCACATTAGGTGCGATTGCTTTGTTGGCCTTGATGGCGCTGTTGAGACGCCCCCTACCGGCATTCACCCCAACGATGCGTCGCTATCTGATCGCGATTGGTTTGCTGAACACAGCCCTGCCCTTTGCCCTGCTCAGTTGGGGCCAGCAATATGTCCCATCCGCTTTCGCAGGCATTTCGATGGCCGCCTTGCCGCTATTCGTCTTGCCCTTGGCCCATATCTTTACCGACGAAAAGATGAGCGCGCGCAATACATTGGGCGTCATCATGGGGTTCGTCGGCGCCGCGGTTCTGATCGGTCCCGGTGTCTTGCGCCTGGGCACAGGGTGGGAGCCTTTGGGCCAGCTGGCCTGCATTGGTGCATCCATATCCTATGCAGTCTCCAGCATCATGACCCGCCGCTGCCCGCCCATTGACCCCATCACCATGGCGGCGCTTTTGCTAGCGATTGGCGCGATTGCGCTGATCCCGGCGATGCTGATCTTTGAAGGGGTGCCCGCAATGGGCGACACACGCCCGACTGTGGCCATCATCGTGCTTGGGTTCATCCCGACAGCGCTGGCGGCCTTGATCAGGGTCGCGACGATCCGCTCGGCAGGTGCGATCTTTATGACGCTTGTGAACTACCAGGTGCCCTTGTGGTCAATGGTCTTTGGCGCCTGGGTGTTGAGCGAGGTGTTACCCTTGCGCTTTTTCATCGCCCTCGGGCTAATCCTTTTGGGGCTGGCAATCAGCCAATGGGGCAACCTCAAGCGGTTGTTTGTGCGCTAAACGGCGGCCTCTACCTCGGCCACGATGCCATCGACGACTTGCGACAGCAGCGCGTCATCCTCGCATTCGGCCATGACACGGATCAGCGGCTCGGTTCCTGATTTGCGGATCAACAAGCGGCCTTTGCCTGTCAGTTTGTCCTCTGCATCAGCGATAGATTTCTTGACCGACGCTGCCCCCAACGGGTCCTGCCCCGCCGCAAAGTGCACGTTCTTTAGCATCTGAGGCACGGTTTCAAAGCTTTTGGTCAGCGCGCTGGCCGGTTGTCCGGTTTCGATCATCGCTGCGAGGAATTGCAAACCCGCCAGAAGACCGTCACCCGTGGTCGCAAAATCGGTCATCACGATATGACCCGACTGTTCACCGCCCAGGTTCCAACCGTTTGCGCGCATCGCTTCAACCACATAGCGGTCGCCCACGGCCGTCCGTTCAAGGCGCAGACCACGCCCATAGAGGTACCGTTCCAACCCCAGATTGGACATGACAGTCGCGACCAGCGTACCACCGTTCAAACGGTCTTGATCCGCCCAACGGCCAGCCATCAGCGCCATCAGCTGATCACCATCCGCGACCTGCCCTTTTTCATCCAAAATCATCACGCGGTCCGCATCGCCATCAAGGCAGATGCCGACATGGGCGCCCGCATCCAAAATCGCCTTTGAGGCAGCAGTGGTATTGGTCGAGCCACAGCCATCATTGATGTTAAACCCATCCGGGCTGACACCAACCGGAATGACAGTTGCGCCTAATTCCCACAGCACTTCAGGGGCGACGCGGTACGCCGCACCATTGGCGCAATCGACAACAACCTTCAGCCCATCAAGGCGCATACCGGCGGGAAAGGTGGATTTCACGCGTTCCGCATAGCGGAACCGCCCATCGTCAATTCGCTTGGCCCGGCCAATGTTCTGTGCCTTTGCAGGTTCAATCTCGCTCAGGATCAGTGCCTCGATTTCGGCCTCAGCGTCATCCGACAATTTGAACCCGTCGGGGCCAAAAAACTTGATCCCATTGTCATGATGCGGGTTGTGACTGGCCGAGATCATGATGCCGACGTCTGCGCGCATGGATGTGGTCAGCAAGCCAACGGCGGGCGTTGGTACGGGACCCAGTAACAACACATTCATACCTGTGCTGGTCAGGCCCGCAGTCAAAGCATTCTCGAACATATAGCCCGACAGCCGCGTGTCTTTCCCGATCACCACACGGTGCCCGTTTGATCCGTCGTTGCGAAAGAAACGCCCGGCTGCCGCACCAATCTTAAGCGCCATATCAGCCGTCATCGGATAGGTGTTGGCCTTGCCGCGCACACCATCAGTGCCAAAGAATTTCCGTGTCATGTCATTGCTGCCCCGCCGATTGCCCATTCCAAGTCTAATGCTTGTTTGGTGGCGAATATATCGTGAACCCGCAGGATTTGCACCCCTTGCCGTGCTGCAAAGAGGGCAACCGCCACAGATCCACCCAAGCGGTCAGTGGCATCCTGCCCGCCCCCGATGGTGCCAATGAAGCGTTTGCGCGATGCGCCTAGCAATATGGGACAGCCGAGTGCGTGGAACATTGCGATGCCGCGCAGCAGGATCAGATTATGTTCCAGCGTTTTGCCAAAGCCGATGCCGGGATCGACGACAATCTGATCGCGCGGGATGCCGGCCGCCACCGCCGCTGCGATACGTTCTTCTAGAAAGTCATATACATCTAACAGCACATCATCATAGCTGGGATCATCCTGCATGGTCTCAGGTGATCCTTGCGCGTGCATGATACAAACCGGCGCGTCAGATTTGGCCGCGACAACAGCCAGTTCCGGGTCAAAGGTAAAAGCCGCTACATCGTTTATCAGCGTTGCACCTGCTTCTAGCGCTGCCGTCCCAACCGCAGCCTTGCGGGTGTCAATCGAGATCGGCACATCACTTTGCGCGCGGATCGCTGCAATCACTGGGGCTGTGCGCGCGATCTCATCCTCGATCTGAACCTCAACCGCGCCGGGGCGCGTGCTTTCGCCACCGACGTCGATGATTGCGGCCCCTTCTGCCTGCATCGCCAGCGCATGGTCCAAAGCGCGGTCAGGCGCGTTGAATTGCCCCCCATCCGAAAAACTGTCGGGGGTCACATTCAAGATGCCCATGATCTGGGGTCGGGTCATCGCCATTCCCGCAAACGGGGACGGCGCACGGACGAAATTGTCCAATACGTCAGAAGGGACCTCGCCCGCTGGAATACTGCGTTGACCGCCGCCACGTTCGTGCACCGCGACGCTGTCAAACCAACACAGACCACCGGCTAGCGGAAAGCTTGCCTTTGTTGGCACGTCGCCAAAGCGGGCGATAGGACGGTAGTATTGGGTCATGTCAGGCTTTGATCATCGGCAGTCACTGCACGGACGGGCACGGTAGCTACCGGGGCATTGTCCCCGATCACGAGCAGTTCCTTCGCGGTCATATCCGCAGCAAACCATGCGACCAAGGCCACCGCATCGCGCGGGCTGGCCGATGGGCCATCCACGGCATCAAGCACGATTTTGGAGGGGGCCCAGATGCAAATCTGGTCGTTTTTCATGGCCCAATCCAGCTCGGTCCGGGTGCCCACCACCATGCAGCGGCGGTCACGGGCGGCCAGCGCCCAAGCGTTCTGTTCAATCGCCAAAAGATCAATCCGGCGTTGCGCCATCGCGTTCCCGGCTTGTGGCGCTGCGACATCAGAGGCCCCGACACAGATGATCAACGGCGCATCCATGGCCGCCAGTTGGTCAATCCACCCGCCCAGACGCGGGCTTTGGATCGCGTCATTGCTCAGGTACACCATGCGCGGATGCGGGGCCTCAACATGTTCCTGCCCGGCCAGATCAACACCATCGCGAGACCGCACGATCTCAACCCCCAATGAAAACGGGCCACGGTCCAGCTTTTCGATGCGTACGAAAACACGCTCGGCCTGCGGTTCCAACAGGATACGTTCAGCCACGCGCGCTGCCAGCGTCTCTAGCAGGTTGATCCGTTCGGCTTCAAGCTCGACACTGATTGCCTCGGTGACTTTGTCGTAGGACAGGATGCGATCGACATCATCATCGATCGGGCCGCTCAGCGGTAGGACCTCGACCACGACATTGAAACGCACCCGTTGCAATGTGCCGCGTTCCTGTTGAAACGCGCCAATCTCAACCTCCACGACATAGTCGCGCAGAGAAATCCGGTCGCAAGGGGTTTGGCTGCTGGCCTCCGCCCGTTCGCTGGGGTGGGCAAAGGCAAGGCGAATGTCATCGGTCATTGGCGCGTCCATCGCAAAAGAATACCCCTCGTGGGATACAAGGGGTATGCAAAAGCGGCAAGCGTCAGGGACGACACCTACCCATGATCATGCGACGCTAGTTTGATGCGGTGCGCACTGGCTGGCGGTAAAAGTAGTGATAACCAATCTCGGCCGTGCGCGGGTAACGCTGCGCCCAGGATGGGTTGACCGCCTTGGTGTGGTAATGCGTGGCCCCACCGGTGAGCACGCGTGGCGCACCGTCGATCAACATGCGCGCAACCTTGCCCACACGCTCCCATGAGCGGGGTTCGCTGATGGTTTCAGGTTTGCCATCGCAGGTATAGGTGAACTGGCAGGCATACTTGCGACCAGTGCCCTGGTTGATCACATTGCACAGCGTATCGGGATAGCTGTTGCTGTCGACGCGGTTCATGATCACTTCGCCAACCGCGAACATACCGCGTACGCTTTCGCCGCGAGCCTCGAAATACAGCGCCTCTGCCAGGCATTGCCAGTTAGCACCGCCTTCAGCGACAGGCTGATCGGCCAGAAATTCACGGTCATATACAATGCCACTGCGCGTCGCCAAACCGCGTTCTTGTGCCGGGGGCAAGCTGGTGAGCATATTCATGCGGCTTTCAGGCACGACAGACAGCGCCTCACGTTCCTGACCTAAGATCGCACCAAGTCGGCTGGCCAGCAATTCATCAGCTACAGCAGAATTTGCCGCAGCACAAAAACACACCGCAGAAAATGCGGCAAAAATCGTCTTCATAACAGTCATTTTTCCCACCCAGGAAACGACGCGGCATCGCTCCGCGCTAGCGCGGCTGTCCTTAAGGGAAACGTTCCGAAAGGTCTACCCCCTGCCCGGCACTGTTCAAAAAGGCGCAACACAGGGCCGTTCTACGCGGCGACTATTTCCCAAAATCCGGATTTCTGGGGCATAAATGCCACAATATCTGGTGTGAAGTCAGCGCAACGCCTGATCGGCCAATGCCAGCTGCGCGGCAGTGAGTCGCGCCACAGGCACCCGAAACGGCGAACAAGAGATGTAGTCAAACTGCTGCGCGCGACAGAATGCGATCGCAGATGCGTCGCCACCATGTTCGCCGCAAAGCGACAGAACCACATCCGGGCGACCGATACGACCGCGCTCAGCACCCATCGAGATCAGCTCTCCTACACCTTCCAGATCAAGGGTATGGAACGGATCTTCGGCATAGACGCCCTGTTGGACATAGGACGACATAAATCGCCCGGCGTCATCACGCGATAACCCATAGGTCATCTGGGTCAGGTCGTTGGTCCCAAAGGACAGAAACTCGGCATGTTCTGCGATATCCTGCGCACGTAACGCGGCGCGCGGGGTTTCGACCATGACACCAAGCCGGTAGTCAAATGCATATTTATGCTTGGCCTGAACAGCACTCGCCACGCCATCAATGCGCCCCTTTTGCAGTTCAACCTCGCGCATCGCACTGACCAGCGGGATCATGATTTCGACATTGATGGCAATGCCCTTTTTCCCGACAGCAACCAGCGCTTCAAAAATGGCGCGGGCCTGCATGTCGTAAATCTCGGGGATCGCAATACCAAGGCGCACACCGCGCATGCCCAGCATGGGGTTATATTCAGCCAAAGCGTCGACCCGCTCGCTCACCTCTGGCAGTGGCAGGGCCACCTGTTCGGCCAGATCGCGCATGCCTGCTTTGTCGGATGGCAGGAATTCATGCAAGGGCGGATCAAACAGGCGGACACAGACGGTTTTGCCAGCCATAATTTCAAACAAGGCCTGAAAATCGGCGCGCTGCATCGGCAACAGCCGGTCCAGCACGGCGCTGCGATCTTCGCTGTCTTCGGCGAAAATCATCTCGCGCATCACACCCAGGCGGTCACCGTCAAAGAACATATGCTCGGTCCGACACAGACCGATGCCTTCGGCGGCAAAGTTCTGTGCCGTCTGCGCATCGGCAGGCGTATCAGCATTAGCGCGCACACCAATGTCGCGAAATTCATCCGCCCACTCCAGCAGGCTTTGGAAAGCGCTATCAAGGGCTGCTTCCAACATGGGCGGTTCACCCAGCAGAACCTGACCAGTGCTGCCATCCACGGTAATCATCTCGCCCGCTTTGAATGAGCGGCCGTCAGGGCCGATGATCAGACCGTTTTTGCGGTCAATCGACAGATCAGAGGCACCCACAACGCAAGGCAACCCAATGCCCCGCCCAATCACAGCGGCATGGCTGGTAACACCGCCACGCATTGTCAGGACGGCGCTTGCGGCATGCATGCCGCGAATATCCTCTGGCGTGGTTTCACGGCGCACAAGGACACAAGGCTCACCCCGTGCCGCACTGGCCTGCGCATCCTGCGCGGTCAAAACGATCCGGCCTGCAGCCGCACCGGGGCTGGCGGCAATGCCGGCCACGATCATGTCGCGCTGCGCTTTGGGGTCGATCTGGCGGTGCAGCAACTCGGAAAGCGCCGCAGGTTTAACCCGCATCACGGCCTCTTCCCGCGGGATAATCTGATCTTGCGCCAAATCCACAGCAATCTTGACCGAAGCACGCGATGTCCGCTGCACACGTACCGCATCCAAAATCTGGACAGCGCCGTCTTGCAGCGTGAATTTCACTTCCATCTCTTCACGCAGGCGGCGGCGGCAGATATCGCCATAAGAGACAAGCTGCGCATATTGGGTGGGGCAAATATCTTCCAGCGCGGGGCCGCGCGGATCATGGGTCAGGTAGATTGCACCCTCGGTGTCGGGCGACACGTCATACCCTTTGGCTTTGCCTTCGCTGATGTAGCGGCCCACGATCTTGGGCTGGCCTGTTGTGCTATCAACAAATTGCATCACGCCTTGCCCGCATTCGCCCTGCCCTGCGCCTAAGGCCATTGCCTGCACGACAAGGCCCAGCCCGGCATTTGCGGGCGCACCTTTGGCCTGCCGCAACAGGCGCGCGGTTGTGCCATCCCAGGCGCGCGCCATGGACCGCAACGCTTCGGCCAGTTGCACGGCTGGGTCCTGCGGAAACGTCTCATCCGTTTCCAGCTCATAAGTGTCCAGCATGGCCTTCAGACTATCGGCATTGGACACATCGGGCAGATAAAACTCATCCGGGTCCAGCCGGGCCACGTGAATGGCATAGGATTGCACGAATTGCAGATAAAGGCGCGTCGCCGCCTCTGCCCCGATCCGCTGGGTCAATTCAGCGAGGCGGGCATCATTCATGCCGACGTTCAAAATAGCACCCGGCCCGCCCCAATCCGGGTCTTGGCTGGACGGGCGCACAGACAAGAGTGGTTTGTCACCAAAGGGGGCCAATAAACTCGCCATGTCGGGCAAATTGCCTTTGGCCGCCGCATGTACCGCGTCAAATGACAGGGCGACGGTGACCGGCACCGGCATGTCCAGACGCACCAGACGTTGCAGGCATTTCGCACGCCCGCCATGCACCGCAGCGGACATCGCAGCGGTGGGCGTGATGAGCGTCAATGGCCCGTATGTTGTCTGCTGCTGCACTGCGGCACCGTTGATTGTTCAACTGCAGCATAGAGGAGGAAATGGCGATCTGTACACCAAAGTTTACAGTTTTTCTGTCTAGCCTTCGATTTTTGTCAAATCAGCGACGCTGAGGCAGATATTTCTGATCCTTGACAATAGGTTAAGCCTGTTACGTCGCAAAAGCGCGCTATCGGCGTTGACCTGCACATCGGTGAAAAATGCATCAATCGGTGCGCGAAGTGCTGCCATAGCAGTCATCGCGGTGCTGAAATCCTCTTCTTTCATCGCAGGCACGATCTTTGCATCTGCAGCATCAAGGGCCGCGAAAAGCGCCTTTTCGGCGTCCTCTTCAGCATATTTGATGTCCGCGCCATAGGAATATTCGACCCCATCCTTTTCCTCGGCTTGAGTCAGAATGTTGTTGGCGCGCTTGAAGCCTTGGATCAGGTTTTCGCCGTCGTCGGTGGTGAGGGTTTCGGCCAAGGCCTCAGCCCGTTTGACCAACAGCATCAGATCGTCGTTGCCGGGCATGACAATGCAGGCGTCGATGATGTCGTGGCGCATGCCCTTGTCGCGCAGGAAAACTTTGAGGCGGTCGTGGAAGAAGGAGAGGAGGTCAGCAGTCTGTTTAAGACCCTTGTCGACGAGATTTTGTGCCGCTTGTCCAAACAGCTCAAGATTTCCGTAGAGCGTCTTCTCCATCTCGGTCTGCCATTGCACCCGCGCAACCGAATTGAAAGCATTGATGCTATTTGGATGTAGTCGATCAGAAAGCTCATTGTACAAGTAAGTGAGGCGATCACTGTCTTCACTGGCAGACTTAACTTCAGCCGCAAAACCGTGATGCACAAGGTGTGACAGATGGCGAACTAAAGGCGCGTTCAAGTCTAGTGCAATGTCATTCTCCAAAACCAACCGAATAACCCCCAGCGCCGCCCTCCGCAGCGCAAACGGGTCTTTGCTCCCGGTCGGCTTCTCATCAATCGCCCAGAACCCGGTCAGCGTGTCGATCTTATCGGCCAGCGCCACGGCAACCGAAACAGGCGCTGTCGGCACATCATCGGATGGCCCCAGCGGCGAATAATGCTCTTCACAGGCCGCAGCGACTTCCGCAGGCAATCCCGCCTCGGCCGCGTAATACCGCCCCATCAGCCCCTGTAATTCGGGGAATTCGTAGACCATTTCGGACGACAGATCGGCCTTGGCGACCTTCGCCGCCTGCTCTGCCAAATCAGGGTCAGCGCCCACGCTTGGCGCAATCTCGCGCGCCAGCGCCGCGATGCGTTCAATGCGGTCTTTCTGGCTGCCCAGTTTGTTGTGGAAAGTGACGTTGGACAGACTGTCCAACCAAGGCTGCATCCCCGCTTTCGCGACACGCAGATCGTTTTCCCAAAAGAACTTTGCATCCGCCAGCCGCGCCGACAGCACCTTTTGGTTCCCCGCCAGAATGGTCGCGCCATTGTCGGCGGTTTCCATATTGGCGACGGTCACGAAACGCTCAATCCGGCCCGTCTTGGGGTTGCGGACCGAGAAGAATTTCTGGTGCTCTTTCATCGAGGTTTGCAGCACCTCGGGCGGCAGACCCAGGAAGGCGTCATCAATCTGGCCCAACAGCACGACAGGCCATTCGACCAGCCCTGCGACCTCGGCCAGCAGGCCGCGGTCCTCGACCACCTCAAGCCCCAGCGCGAAAGCCTGCGTCGTCGCCTCATTCCAGATCGCCTCGGCCCTTTCATCGGCGCGCAACACGACATTTGCACGCTTTAGCTTTGCCTCGTAATTATCTAAATTCGTGACAGAAAACGTGTCAGGCGCAAGGAAACGATGCCCGCGCGTGGAATTCCCGGATATGATCCCGTCCACCTCAAGAGGCACAACTTCCGCCCCCGCTTCATCACTGAGAATACAAAGGATCGCGTGCAGTGGGCGGACCCATTTCAGCGGCCCATCACCCCAGCGCATCGACTTGGGCCATGGGAAATTGCGGATCGTTTTTTCCAGCACCTCAGCGATGATATCGGGGGCCATGCGCCCCGGTTTTTCGATCACCGCGAAATAGACCTGACCCTTCTTGTCATCACGCAATTCGAGGTCTTCACGCGCAACACCGGCCCCGCGCAGAAACCCTTCGATGGCCTTGTCCGGCGCGCCCACCTTTGGCCCTTTGCGCTCTTCCCGCACGGCCTGGCTTTCTGCCGTTAGCCCGTCAATCGACAGCGTGAGGCGGCGGGGCGTCGAAAACGCCGCGGCACCGACATAGGTCAACCCGGCCTCGACCAGACCATCTGTCACCAGCTTGCGCAGGTCATCCGCCGCGCGGGTTTGCATGCGCGCAGGAATTTCTTCGGAGAAGAGTTCTATCAGAAGATCAGGCATTACTCGGTGCTTTCAGGAAGGGGTGGGCAGTCTTCGGGCGGGCGATTGCCGTCAAAGACAACCTCGCCACAGGCATTGATCTGGTGCCAGGCATAGCCGCGCCCATCGGGATAGACGGCGACAACCCGGTCGATGCCATATTCGATATTCTCGATCCCCATAAAGACGATGGCCTCGGTCTGGATATCCGCCCCAATTTGGGCGGCATCAAAGCAATCAAACCATGGGGGCGCAACGCGCGGTTCAGGGTTGTCGACGATTTCAAACGTCTCGGTCAATGTGGCAAGGCTCAGGGAGACGTCAAAACAGGCACGATAACGCAACGGGCTGCTGATCGCGTCGATCCCTTGGAAATTCTGCACGACAACAGGCTCTGGCGCGCCGGTACTGACCGAGGTCAGCATGACCGCATCGGCATTTGCCGGGACCTCATCATAATAGGCATAGACCTGTTGGTAGTAGAGCACACCACCCAGAACCGCCGCTGATAAAAGCATCGCCACAATAATCACCCGTGCCATCAGGCCGCAGCCCCACCCGCTTCAGTCTGGACAAATGCGTCGGCGCAAGCCTTGGCCAGCGCGCGGACGCGCCCAATATAGGCCTGCCTTTCGGTGACGGAGATCACGCCGCGCGCGTCGAGCAGGTTAAAGACGTGAGATGCCTTGATGCATTGGTCATAGGCGGGGTGCGCCATGATGATTTTCTGACCAGTTTTGGGGTCCTCAGATGGTGCGTCAAGGATACGGTGACACTCGGCCTCGGCATCGACAAAATGCTGCAGCAGCACCTCTGTATCCGCCACATCAAAGTTCCAACGCGAATATTCCTGCTCGGTTTGCTTAAAAATATCGCCATAAGACAGCGGGATTGGCGTCTGCGGGTCATTAAACGGCATGTCCATCACGTGGTCGACACCGAGGATGTAGATCGCCAAACGCTCTAACCCGTAGGTCAGCTCGCCCGAGACCGGTTTGCAGTCATGGCCGCCGACCTGTTGGAAATAGGTGAACTGGCTGACCTCCATACCATCGCACCAGACCTCCCAGCCCAGCCCCCAGGCCCCCAGTGTCGGGCTTTCCCAGTCGTCCTCGACAAAGCGGATGTCATGCATTGAGGCATCAATCCCGATAGCCTCCAGCGACCCCAGATACAGGTCCTGCAGGTCAGGCGGCGATGGCTTCATCAGCACCTGATACTGGTAGTAATGCTGCAAGCGGTTGGGGTTTTCACCATAGCGCCCGTCTGTTGGCCGCCGACACGGCTGCACATAAGCCGCCGCCCAAGGCTTGCTGCCCAGCGCGCGCAATGTGGTTGCCGGGTGGAATGTCCCTGCCCCCACTTCCATGTCGTAGGGTTGCAAGATGGCACAGCCTTTGGCGGCCCAATAGGTCTGAAGCCGCAGGATGATCTCCTGAAAACTGCGTGGTTTATCCGCCATTGTAGCGCCCTCAATAGTTCGCCCCTGCAATAGGGTGCTGGAAGGGAAGGGTCAATTGGGCAACGGGTGTGGATTTTTTATGCCCCGCTGCGGCGTTTCACACTGGTTTGACTTGCACAACGCGGCTTGCGTTGCCAACAAACCGGGGAAGTCTGCCGTTTCTGCCGAGGTTTGTAATGTTCAGGGCCCTGATTGCCGCGTTTTTTCTGTGTTTGTTCGCCGTTTCGGTCCAAGCGCAGGATCGTTTTTGGGTGCAGGTTGAGGCACACCCCACTTTGAGCGAAGCAACCGAACGCGCACGCGTTTACGCCAGCCGATTTGATGACGTGCAGGGCTATTATCTGGGACGCGGTTTTTACGGGATCGTGCTGGGCCCCTATAGCGAAAGCCTAGCACGGCAAGAGTTGCGGCGTCTGCTGCGCGACCGGCAAATCCCGTCAGACAGCTATCTGCAAAACGGGCGCCGTTTTGAGCAGCAGTTTTGGCCTATCGGCGGCGGCTCATCCATCCCACGCGATACGGTTGAGGAAGAGCCTGCACCAGAGCTCAGCGCCTTACCGCAGGTCCCGCTGACAGCCCCGTTTGAGACATTGCGCGAAGCGCGCGCGTCAGAGGCCGCACTGCCCCGCGCCAACCGTGAAGAGCTGCAAAGGGCCCTGAAATGGGCGGGGTTTTACGATGCAGCGATTGACGGGTCTTTTGGGCGCGGCACAAGGCGCGCGATGGAAAGCTGGCAAGTGGCCTATGCGCAAGAAGCGACAGGTGTTTTGACCGCCCGCCAGCGCGAACAACTCTTGCTGCAGTATAACGCTGTGTTGATTGATGTAGACATGCAGACGGTCCGCGACGACGAGGCCGGCATTCAGATGCAAGTACCCACAGCGGTAGTCGCGTTTTCTGAGTATCAACCACCGTTTGCGAAATTCGCAGGCCAAAGCTCGCTACCCTCCGCGCAGGTCCTCTTCATCTCGCAACCGGGCGATGCCGGGCGATTGGCTGGTCTGTTCGAAGTACTACAGATCCTTGATCTGATGCCCCCCGAAGGCCCCCGGGAATTACGCGGGAACAGCTTTTTCATTGAAGGGGCTGATACCGATATTCACACATTTGCGACGGCGTCCTTACAGGATGGGCAGATCAAAGGCTTTGTCCTAGTCTGGCCGGCGGGTGACAATCGACGCCGCAGCCGCATTCTGGATGTGATGCGATCCAGCTTTGAGCGGCTGGATGGCGTGCTTGACCCCAATCTTGTGCCCCCCGGCGAGGATCAGGCGATTGATTTGGTGTCTGGCCTGGCTGTGCGGCAGCCGCAACTGTCCCGGTCGGGGTTCTATGTCAGCAGTGATGGGATCGTGGTGACCACTCCAGAAGCTGTTGCCGGTTGCAGCCGCATCACCTTTGACCGCGAAACTAATGCAGAGGTGATTGCCAACGCGCCTGAACTGGGTGTGGCCGTCTTGCGCCCGATCACGCCAGTGGCGCCGCGCGATGTCGCGACATTTCAATCCGAGATTCCTCGGCTAAATGACCCGATCGCAATTGCAGGCTACCCGTTCAACGGCGTGCTCAGCGCACCAACGCTCACCTTCGGTGTGTTGTCAGATATCCGCGATTTGCAAGGCGATGATCGTTTCAAGCGTCTGTCGGCGCGCGCGCATGCCAGCAATGCGGGCGGGCCAGTTATGGACGCCAGCGGTGCTGTTTTGGGTATGCTGCTGCCGCGTCAGGGGACCTCGGCGCAGGCTCTGCCCGAAGATGTGCAATTCTCGCTTGATGCGGCACAGATTGCCGGGCTTTTGGCCGAACAGGGCGTCGTGCCCGCGCAGACTGGCGCGGGCGAGGCGCTTTCTTCTGTCGCCTTATCGCGCAAAGCCGCAGACATGGCCGTGTTGGTTAGCTGCTGGTAAGCGCAATATCCGATTTGACACGAATGACAGTCGGCCCCTTGGTCTGCAGGGCCGTCTGAACCGCTGCCTTGAACTGCTCCAAATCGGCAGGCTCTGCAGCCGCGGCCCCATAAGCCTCGGCCAGTTTCAGGAAATCAGGGTTCCGTTGGACGACGGCATTGGGCGCGATTTGGGCGCGGACCATACTGTCTTCAATCTCACCCAGCTTGCCATTGTCCCAGATGATGATGGGCAGCGTCATTTCCAATTCAACAGCGACGGCAAGTTCCTGCACCGTATACTGAAAACCATAGTCGCCAAGGATCGCGATAACCGGTTGATCACCCACACCCATCTTACCGCCAATGGCAGCGGGCAACGCGTACCCAAGGGTGCCAAAGCCGTATGGGTGGTGCCAGTGGCCGGGGCGGTCTATTGGATAGACCTCTTTCGCCGCATAGGCGAATTTCGTCATATCGGAATAGAACATCGTATCGGCTGGGGCTGCTTCTTTGAGCGCATCAGCAACCGGCAGCACGCCGGGGCGTTCAGCGTCGATTTCGGCATACCAGCGGGATCGCATGTCGCTGACTTCCTGCGCAGTCCAGCTTGTTTGCTTTTCTTGCGTGAAATGCGAAAGGCTTTCGGCCAGATGTGCAGCGGCATCTGCGGTAATGCGCGTTTCCGCGCGATGTTGATCGGTCAGGCTTTCATGATCAAGGTCGATACGGATCAGCGGCGCCTTATGGCCAAGCTCATTGCGCCACAGATCAACCTCACTCAGCCGCGTCCCAACCGCCACGACCAGATCGGCAGAGGCGATGACGTCGGCACTGCCCGGCCGCGCCAGTGTTGCGCCAAAATGCAGCGGGCTGTCGTCAGGAATAATCCCGCGCCCGGCGTAAGTTGTAAAAGACGCCGCATTCAGTTTCGCGAAGTGGGGCAACCACCGTTCGACCCCTTTCGCAGCACCACCGCCAAAAATGAACAGGGGACGCTCTGACGCTTGCAGCTGCTCGGTCAGCGTCGCGCATTGCAGCGGCGCGGGCTCTGGGCAGATCGGCCAGTCTACTGGCTGCGCGGGTGCTGCTTCAGCGCGCGCCTCAAGTTGCGCAATTGGCACTTGGATGTGTTTCGGCGACGGCACACCGGTTTGCATCTGCATCAAGGCCCGGTCAATCAACTGATAGCTGGCTTCGGCCGTCCGCGCCGTCACTGACCAGTCGCATACCGATGCTGCGGCCCCTTCCTGATCTTTCATCTGATGCAACTGCCCGCGCGTCGCCTCTGTCTCATCCAGCACGGATGAGATCACCAGCATCGGCACAGAATCCGAATAGGCCTGCCCCATCGGCGTCATGATGTTGCACAGCCCCGGCCCTGAGATCACATAGGCCACGCCCGGTTTGCCTGTCGCGCGGGCATAGCCGTCGGCCATAAAGCCTGCCCCTTGTTCGTGCCGTGCCAGCACATGGGTGATCCCAGCCTCTTCGATCCCGCGGTACATTTCCTGGTTATGCACACCGGGGATACCAAAGATCACATCCACCCCGCGATCCTTCAACATATGCGAGATTTGTGCGCCGAGCGGCCGGGTCGTCATCGTCAGTTTCTCCAGAATTTGATGGATAGAATGGTGAGAACCACCATGATCTCTAACCGGCCCACAAACATTGCAATGGCCAGAATCCATTTGGCGGTATCATTGATGTTGGCATAGTTCCCGGCTGGCCCGATTTCCAGACCCAAACCCGGCCCAATATTGGCAAGTGCCGCAGCGGCACCTGAGACCGAGGTGATAAAATCAAGGCCCGTCAACCCCAGAAGCACGGCCGTGCCACCGAGCGAGAGGATGAAAGCCACAAGGAAAGCAATGACTGAGTTCAGAACGTCTTCGCTGATCGGCCGCCCATCGTAGCGGGGGGTGAAGACCCCATGCGGCGAATGGATTTGCCGGATCTGGCTTTTGATCGCGGCAAAAACCAACTGATATCGGAACACTTTGACCGAGCACGATGTCGACCCCGCGCAGCCACCGATCAGGCCAATCAGGAAGAACATCACCACCGGGAAAGTGCCCCAAGCCATATAGTCGGCACTGGCATATCCTGTCCCGGTCATGATCGAGGTGACGTTAAACAGCGCGTTGCGGAACCCAAGTTCTGTCATCGCACCGCCACGGCCCCAGAGCCATGATGTCATCAAGAGGACGCAGAACACGATGATCATCAGAAAGACCTGTATCTGGCGATCTTTGAACAGTGGCTGTGCGGTGCCGGCCATCAGTTGGACAAAGCGCACAAAGGGCAAAGCCGCCAGGATCATGAAAACCACAGCGACATAGTGCACCCCTGCCCCCCAGGTGGCGAATGACGCATCATAATTGGCCATGCCACCTGTCGAAACGGTCGTCATCGCATGCACGATGGCGTCAAACCCTGCCATCCCCGTCGCCGAATAGGCGACGATACAGGCCAGTGTCAGGCCGACGTAGATAAAAGAAATACTGGTCGCAATCTCACCTGCGCGCGGCAGGATTTTACCGCTGGTATCAAAGCCTTCTGAACGGAAGATTTGCATACCACCGACCCGCAGTTCAGGCAGAAATACCATGGCCACAACAATAATGCCCACACCACCCAGCCATTGCAGCATCCCACGCCAAAGCTTCAGACCATCCGGCAACGCATCAAGGTTGCCAAAAGCCGTGGCCCCCGTGGTTGTCAGCCCCGACATCGCCTCAAAAAACGCATCGGTGAAGCTGGCCTCTGTTGCCCCCAAAGCAAAGGGGATCGCGCCGAAAATGGGCAGCGTTAGCCAGACCAGAGATGTCATCAAAAAGGTCTGCCGCAGCGACAATTGCTGAGTAACACCATTGGAACAAGCCAGCGCCATCAAACCACCGGTCACAATTGTGACCACAGCGCTTTCAAAGAAGACAAACCAATGCCCATTGCCCGCAAGCAGATCAGCCGCAAGTGGGCCAAGCATGGTGATCCCAAGCGACGCCACAAGCAGACCGATCACATATCCCACTGGGCGTAAATCTATCATGGCCGCAGCGTTGTCCTGACCACCCGGCAGTGTCAAGAAGTGGCAGGCCGGAAATCAGCCGCGGTGTCGCTTGAAAGCACTGCGCGGTGCCTTACGTCCGCGCCTATGTTTGATCCCACCTATACCGCAGCTCTGTCTCGCCTGAAAGCCTTTGTCCCGCATGCTGGCCGCGATTATGCGTCTAAGCGTAACTACGATGATCTGGCCCATGTGTCGGCCCTCTCCCCTTATATCCGCCACCGCATCATCACCGAAGAAGAGGTGCTGCAGGCCACCCTTGCCTGCCACAGCCCGCAAGCGGCCGAGAAATTCATCCAAGAGGTTTATTGGCGCACCTATTGGAAAGGTTGGCTGGAAATGCGCCCCGGCGTTTGGGCCCAATACCGCGCAGACCTGCAAACAGCGCTGAACCGTGTGCAAACAGAAAGCGGTTTGCGGCAGGAATGGGAGGCCGCCTGCAAGGGTGAGACCGGGATTGATTGCTTTGATCACTGGGCCAAACAACTGGTTGAGACAGGCTATCTGCACAATCACGCGCGCATGTGGTTTGCCTCCATCTGGATTTTCACGCTCCGCCTACCTTGGACCTTGGGTGCTGATTTCTTTCTGCGCCACCTGTTGGATGGTGATCCGGCATCAAACACGCTGTCATGGCGTTGGGTTGGGGGCCTACAGACCATCGGCAAAACCTATCTGGCACGGCCCGACAATATCGCCAAATACACTAACGGGCGGTTCCGCCCGACCGGGCTAGCAAGTTTTGCGGCGCCCCTGGACGGGACACCGCACCCCGCACGCGGCCCGCTGCCTGTCTCTGGTACGATAGACCAAAACCTGCGGACCGGCTTGGTGATTACCGAAGAAGACCTGTCACTTCGCTGGCTTTTGGATCAATGCAGCCCACAGGCGACGGCCATCGTGCAAACGACACAGCAGCGCAGCCCGCTCGAGGTCAGTACAAAGGTGACAGAATTTGCGCGTGGCGCGCTGGATCATTGTGCTGCGCGGTTTGAAGACAGGCTGGGGTCAGTGACCGTTGTGGATGCAGATGCGTTGGACGTTTGGGCACAGGACAATGGGCTGGATCAGCTTTTCACGTCATATATTCCGACCGGGCCGACCCGCGATGCGCTTGCTGCACAGACTTTTGCCCAAGTTGTGCGCCCCTATGATACGAACGCCTGGCCGCATGCCACGCATGGTTTCTTTCGTTTCAAAGAGAAAATCCCAAAGCTCTTGGGCGAGATCAGGGGGTGGGCAGCCTAAAGCGCAAGCCCATGGCCTATCCCGCCTTGCGAAGACCGCCAGCCGACCAGGTTCGGCAGGCATCACCAAAAGCCTCAAACAACGGACGCGACACAGGATCATCCGCCGCATTCCATTCCGGGTGCCACTGTACGGCCAGGGTAAAGCCGGGGGCATCGGCGACATAAATCGCCTCTGGCGTGCCATCGGGCGCATGCCCGTCAATCACGATACGCGGGCCCGGTTCCTTGATGCCTTGCCCGTGCAATGTGTTGGTCATCACCTTTTGGCTGCCGAACAGACGGTGGAAAGGGCCACCTTCGGTCACGGTCACCTCGTGACGCAGTTCGAACTTTTCTTCCAGCGTCCCATCGGGCGGCATGCGGTGGTTGTCACGCCCCGGCAGGTCGCGAATTTCGGGGTAAAGCGTGCCGCCCATGGCCACGTTCACCTCTTGAAAGCCAAGGCACACACCCATGATGGGCTGGCCGCGCGCAACGCAAGCGCGGATCAGTGGCAAGGTGATCCGATCACGGTTGCGCTCAAAGGTACCATGCGCAGCGGTTTCTTCTTCGCCGTATTCTTCGGGGTGCACATTGGGGCGTCCGCCGGGCAGGAAGAACCCGTCGCAGGTCGCCATCAACTCATCCACGCTCAGCAATTCAGGATCAACGGGGATGATCAGGGGCACGACGCCCGATACCTGCGACAGTGCACGCACGTTCATCGCGCCCGCGCCTTGCACAAGGTATTCATCATTGATCAGATGCGAATTTGAAATGATGCCAACAACAGGCCGTGACATGGGGTGATCCTTTCGCGTTCCACCCTGTCTAACGATCAATCAGCATCATGAAAAGACAACCCAGCGCACAAACGCGCCGACAAATGCGCACATGCTGCTTTCTTGGGCAGCATATGCGCGGTTTTGCTATGCCTCGCCAGTCAACCCAGCGGCTTCGATCCCGGCCATCGCCGCGATTACATCGTTGTCCGAGGTATCACCGGTCACACCGACCGCCCCGATGACATTGCCCCGCTTGTCACGCACCAGCACGCCACCTGGCACAGGCACGACCTGTCCACCATAAACACCGTTGACCGCGGCCATGAAATACGCCTGCTGCTCAGCCCGCGCCATCTGTGCGGTACCTGCCATGCCTAGCATGATTGATCCATAAGCTTTGCCATGCGCGATCCCGAAACGCCCCGGTGCGGCGCCATCGGACCGCTCAAAAGCCTTCACATGCCCGCCTGCATCTAAAATCACGACCGAGAGCGGTTTGAACCCCATCTCATCGCCCTTCGTCAATGCCTTGCGGATAATGGTCCGCGCCTTGTTTGCTGAGATCTCAGCCATTGTCTTAACTCCCTGATATTTTTAGTGATTGCGCTGCGCTTTCAGCTCTAACCGGCGCTGATGCAAGACAGGTTCGGTATAGCCGGATGGCTGGATACGGCCTTTGAAGACCAGGTCGCAGGCTGCCTGAAAGGCGATCCCGTTGAAATCAGGGGCCATCGGCCGATAGGCCGGATCACCCGCGTTCTGCCCATCCACAACCGCAGCCATCTTGCGCATTGCGTCCATCACCTGTTCTTCGCTCACAACATCATGATGCAGCCAATTGGCCAACGCCTGGCTGGAAATGCGGCAGGTAGCGCGGTCTTCCATCAGGCCGACATCATTGATGTCAGGCACTTTGGAACAACCCACACCTTGGTCAATCCAGCGCACCACGTAGCCCAGAATACCCTGGGCGTTGTTTTCAACCTCTTTGATTTTCTGCGCATCCGTCCAGCGCTGATATTGCGCCAAGGGAATATCAAGGATGGACGAGACATAGGCGCGCCGCCCGCCTTTCAGCAGTTTCGCCTGCACTGCCATCACGTCAACCTTGTGATAATGCAGCGCATGCAGTGTGGCCGCTGTGGGGCTAGGCACCCATGCACAATTGGCACCAGATTGTGGGTGGCCGATCTTTTGTTCCAGCATGGCCGCCATCATATCGGGCATGGCCCACATGCCTTTGCCGATCTGGGCCTTGCCGGAAAAACCGCACTCTAACCCGATATCGACGTTCTGATCTTCATAAGCGCCAATCCATTGTTTACGCTTGATAAAGTCCTTGCGGCTGAAGGGCCCTGCCTCCATCGAGGTATGGATTTCATCGCCGGTGCGATCCAGGAAACCAGTATTGATGAAGGCCACCCGCGATTTGGCGGCGCGGATGCATTCCTTCAGGTTCACCGTTGTGCGCCGCTCTTCATCCATGATGCCGATCTTGACGGTGTTGCGCGGCAGGCCCAGCGCATCTTCGACCATCACGAAAGTATCATTGGCCAAAGCCACCTCATCGGGCCCGTGCATCTTGGGCTTGACCACATAGACAGACCCAAGGGCCGAATTGCCGCCCTCGCGCTTCAGGTCATGCATGGCGATCAGCACGGTGATCATCGCATCCATCAGCCCTTCGAACACCTCATCCCCACTGGCATCAAGGATCGCAGGGTTTGTCATCACATGGCCCACATTACGGATCCACAATAGCGCGCGGCCCTTCAACGTCAGATCGGCACCATCCGGGGCCGTGTAGGTGATGTCATCGGCCAAGCGGCGGGTCATCATCTGACCACCCTTTTGGAATTCCGCCGTCAGGTCCCCTTTCATCAGGCCCAGCCAATTGGCATAAGCCTCGACCTTATCTTCGGCATCAACACAAGCGACGCTATCCTCGCAATCCATGATGGCCGAGACCGCGCTTTCAAGGCGCACATCGGCCAGCAAGGCCTGATCGCGGCTACCGATGGGATGGGCGCGGTCAAAAATAAGTTCGACATGCAAGCAGTTGTTTTGCAAAAGAATTGCATCAGGTGCTTTGGGGTTACCGCGGTAACCCACAAACTTCTCTGGCTGGCGCAGCGGGTGATCATCAACCAGCAAAGCGCCATCGCGGATGTGGTAGCGGGACACATCCGCGTGGCTTGTCCCTTCAATCGGGAAAGCCTCGTCCAGAAACACGCGCGCGCGGGCCACGACACGCGATCCGTGCCCACGGTCATAACCGCCCTTGGGTGGCAATTCGCCCATCGCATCGGTGCCATAGAACGCATCATAAAGGCTGCCCCAACGGGCGTTGGCGGCATTGAGTGCAAAACGGGCATTCGTGATTGGGACAACCAGTTGCGGTCCGGGGACCGTTGCGATCTCTGGGTCGACATTCGCCGTGTCGATGGCAAAATCGGGGCCCTCTGGGACCAAATAGCCAATCTCGCTCAGGAATGCCTCATAAGCCGTGCGGTCCAGCCCCTGCCCCTGCCGTTCCACATGCCAGGCGTCAATTGTCGCTTGTAGTTCTTCACGTTTCGCAAGGACTGCACGGTTGCGCGGTGTCATTTCGGCCACCAGCGCGGCAAAGCCTTTCCAAAACGTGTCGCTATCAATTCCGGTACCGTCCAGCGCGTGGCGATCAATGAATTCTGCCAGTTCGGTTGCGACTTTCAGGCCCTGTTTTTCAATGCGATCCGTCATGAAATATCCCTTTGCCAATTCTATGCATACCGCGGCACACGAAAGCCGCGTCGCGACTGAGTTAGTGCGAATGTTTCCGATAGGCAACAAACGGTAGACAGTTTTCTCTACCCAGGGTTGGTGGGACGGGCTTTGCGTTCAGATTTGCAGCGATCTGAACAATAACGCACCTCATCCCAAACCTTGGCCCATTTCTTGCGCCACGCAAATGGGCGGCCACAGGTGGCACAGGTTTTCTGGGGCAGATCAGCTTTGCGGCGCATCTTGGGCATGGGTTTGCAGATATGGCGCCGGCAAGGTTTTTCAAAACCTTTGTCGGATTTTGGCAGTGGCACATCGCAGGCAAGCGACCTAGCTTATAGGTTCATCCAGCAAGGATCATCCGATGAAAGACGCCGCACCGCAGACGATCTACCTATCCGATTACACGCCGCCTGCCTATCTGGTCAATGACGTTCATCTGACCTTCAGGCTGCGTGCCAACGACACCCGCGTTATTTCGCGCATCGCGTTCCGGCCGAACCCTGATGCAACCAGCCATGATTTCTTTCTACATGGCGATGATCTGCACCTGATCGGCGCCAAGATTGACGGCCAGCCGATTGCGCCCGATGTCAGCAAAGATGGGCTGCGCTGCCCCGTCCCTGACGCCCCCTTTGTCTTTGAGGCAGAGGTTGAAATCAGCCCTGCCACCAACACCGCGTTAGAGGGGCTTCACATGTCAAACGGCATGTATTGCACGCAATGCGAGGCCGAAGGGTTTCGCCGCATCACCTTCTACCCTGACCGTCCTGACGTGATGGCCGTCTTCACGGTACGTATTGAGGCCGATTTGCCTGTGCTGCTGTCGAACGGGAACCCAACCAGCGCAGGCGATGGTTGGGCCGAATGGCACGACCCCTGGCCCAAACCCGCCTATCTTTTCGCTTTGGTCGCGGGTGATCTGGTGGCCCATCCGGATACATTTACCACCCGATCGGGACGCAAGGTGGACCTGAACATCTGGGTCCGTCCGGGCGAAGATGAGGCGAAATGCGCTTTCGGGATGTCGGCGCTCAAGAAATCCATGACTTGGGATGAAAAGGTCTATGGCCGTGAATACGACCTTGATCTCTTTAATATCGTGGCCGTCGATGACTTCAACGCAGGCGCGATGGAAAACAAAGGGCTGAACATCTTTAACGCTTCTGCGGTCCTTGCCTCACCCGAAACCGCGACTGACGCAGATTTCGAACGGGTCGAGGGGATCATCGCGCATGAGTATTTCCACAATTGGACCGGAAACCGGATCACCTGTCGCGATTGGTTTCAGCTATGTCTGAAAGAAGGGCTCACCGTGTTTCGCGACCAGCAATTCACTGGTGATATGCGCAGCGATGCGGTGAAACGGATCGATGATGCGGTGGTGCTGCGCGCCTATCAGTTTCGCGAAGACAACGGGCCATTGGCGCATCCGGTGCGGCCCGAAAGTTTTGTCGAGATCAATAATTTCTACACCGCTACGGTCTATGAAAAAGGCGCCGAGGTCATCGGCATGCTGAAACTTTTGGTCGGGGATGAGGCTTACTACAAGGCACTCGACCTTTATTTTGAACGCCATGACGGCGATGCCGCCACGATAGAGGATTGGTTGCAAGTCTTCGCCGACACGACGGGCCGTGATCTGACGCAGTTTAAACGGTGGTACTCCCAAGCAGGCACCCCACGCCTGACGGTCACCGATGATTACAGTGACGGCAAATACACCCTGCATTTGCGGCAAAAGACACCGGCGACACCCGGTCAGGACAAGAAAGACCCGCTGTTGATCCCGGTGGCTGTGGGTCTGCTGGATGAAAACGGCGCCGAGGTGGTCCCGACCACCGTGCTGGAACTGACCGAAGCGGCGCAAAGCTTTACCTTTGAAGGCCTACCCAGCAAACCGATCCCATCGGTCCTGCGGAACTTTTCCGCGCCCGTGATCGTCGACCATGACAAAACCAATGCCGAACGCGCCTTTCTGTTGGCCCACGACACCGATCCGTTCAACCGCTGGGATGCAGGGCGCACTTTGGCGCAGGACGTGCTGGTCAGCATGGTCCGGGATGAAGCAACGCCTGATGCAGCCTTTCTTGATGGTATCGCGGCAGTGCTGCGTGATGACGCCCTTGATCCGGCGTTCCGGGCCTTTGTCCTGCAACTGCCCAGCGAAGAAGACACCGCACAGGCGTTATTTGATGCAGGTCACACGCCCGACCCCACCGCAATCAATCAGGCGCATGAGACGCTGAAACTGCATATCGCACAGCACCTGCAGGATACGCTGCCACGCATCTACGCAGATATGACGGTCACCGGACCCTACACGCCTGATGCAGGCCCGGCCGGCAAACGCGCGCTTGGGAACGCCGTTCTTGCGCTGATCAGCAAGCTGGATGGCGGCAAACAGGCATCGCAGCAATTTACCGCTGCCGATAACATGACCCAGCAATTGGGTGCCCTGCGCGCCCTGCTGCAAATCGCGAAGGGTCAGCAGGAGCTGGCCGCATTCGAAAACCAATGGCAGCATGACCGCCTGGTGATGGACAAGTGGTTCGCCCTGCAAGTGCTGTTTGCCGCACCTGAAGCGGCGGCGGATACGGCAAAGCGCCTGACCGATCATCCGGCTTTTGACATCAAGAACCCAAATCGTTTCCGCGCCGTCTTTGGCCCGCTCAAAGGTAATACGGCAGGGTTTCACCATCCCGCAGGTGCGGCTTACGCGCTGATGGCTGATTGGTTGATCAAGCTTGATGCGCTTAACCCACAGACCACTGCGCGCATGGTGGCGTCGTTTGATACTTGGAAACGCTATGACCCTGATCGACAAACGAAAATGCGGGCAGCGCTGACAAAGATCGCCCAAACACCAAACCTGTCGCGCGATACGGAAGAGATGGTGACGCGGATCTTGGGCTGAACTTTGCCTAAGTCTTGGGCATTTTTTGCAAGCTTTTGCCGTTGTAAAGCTGTCATATTTTTGTCGTGGAACCGTTACGCAAGACTGCGCATTCATGCCACATGGAACATCGCATTGACCCGCTGATCGCTGAACGCGCCCCGTGGCTTTACAGTGATCGCCCCGGCACCCGGATCGCCAAAAGGGGGCTGCACCGCCTGCTTGGCTATGACACCACCGTTGACATCGCTAAATCACTCGAAGATGCGCCATCTGACCAGATCATGCGCACGATGGCGCAACGGCTGTCTGATATGGTCACCGCCACCGGCCTGTGGCGCATCCCAGCGCATGGACCTGCGTTGATCGTTGCCAACCACCCCACAGGGATCGCCGATGGGATCATCCTGAACGGGTTGATCGCCGCGGCCCGCCCCGATGCCTATTTCTTTGCCAACCGCGATATCCTGCGGGTCTTTCCGCAGATGGAGACGATGATCGCCCCCGTCGAATGGCGCAAGGAACAGCGCAGCCATGCCAAGACACGCGAAACGATGGCCTATGTGCGCGCGGCGACAGATGCGGGGCGTCTAGGGGTCATCTTTCCTTCTGGCCGTTTGGCCAAACGCCGGGGCCTGCGGCTTTATGAACGGCCTTGGATGGCCTCCGCGGCGATGCTAGCGCGGAAATTTGATCTGCCGGTCATTCCCGTCAACATTCA
>JBCAZI010000046.1:0-27520 GCA_038533095.1 Pseudomonadota bacterium | reverse complement strand
TCACAGATTTCATTTCGACTTTTTTCTGTGACCGACGAATATTTCTCTCATCTCGCGGCCGCGTGACACATGTGACAGAAAATCGGGGGCTTAGCGGATGCCCCCTACGTCCCAACAACACAGGAATCCTTAGGACTGAGACGTTGCCAAGCAACCCTTGGCAAGTAATGCGCTTACGTTTCTGAAGTTATGGCGTGGCGATCCGACAAGGACTCGAACCCTGAACCTGCTGATTAGAAGTCAGCTGCTCTATCCAGTTGAGCTATCGGACCGCACGGGGCCCGGTATGGCGCGCAAGCGGCTACTTTGGCAAGAGTAAATGGGCGCTCAGTGCGTCCAGGCACCGCGCCGGTTGGTGGCAAAATTCTCGCCGTACCCACCAGGGCGGATGTTTGCCTTGCGTGGCTTAGGCTCGCGCACAACGGCATCGATGCCATTGTCACGGGCGTATTCGAGCGCGGCTTCTTTGCTGTCAAATTCCAGCTTCACCTGCGCTTGCGTATCTGCGGATGAGGTCCAGCCCATCAGCGGATCAACCTCGCGCGCGGTTTCGGCCACATGCTCTAACACCCAATGCTTGGTCTTGGCCGTGCCAGAGGACATGGCGGTTTTGGCTGGCTTGTAGATTCGTGCGCGCATCGCTGCATCTCCCTTGGCTGGTTTCTATATGTGCAAAATCAGATCATTGCGCAAGCTTGCACGCATGCCGCCGTCAAAATCTTCCAAGATTTTGGTCCAGAGTTTTCAAAAAACTCTGCCCCCCTCACGCCCATTCACCCCCGCGCATCACTGGGACGCGTTCGCCTGTCTTGGTGATGCCGTCAATATCCACCGCGTCAGACCCCATCATCCAGTCCACATGGATGATGCTTTGATTGCCGCCCTTTTGCTTCAACTCTTCCGGCGACAGTTCAGACCCGCCCTCAATCGTATCGGCATAGCATTGGCCCAGCGCGATATGGCAGGATGCGTTTTCATCAAAAAGCGTATTGTAAAACAGCGTCCCGGACTGGCTGATCGGGCTGGAATGCGGCACTAGCGCCACCTCACCAATCCGGCTGGCCCCATCATCGGTTTTCAACAGCGCGTTCAGTACATCCGCGCCCTTGCTGGCGGTGGCCTCGACAATCCGGCCCGCCTCAAAGCGTACCGCAATATCTTCGATCACATTGCCTTGGTGGGCCAAAGGTTTCGTCGCCGCGACGGTCCCATCGACCTTATAGGCATGCGGACAGGTAAAGACCTCTTCGGTCGGGATATTCGGCTGACAGGTGACACCGTTCAAAGCAGGCGAGGCGCCGCCTTTCCAGATATGGCCGTCCGCTAAACCCAGATGCAAGTCGGTGCCGGGGCCAGTGTAATGCAGTGCTGCGAAATCCTGCGCATTCAGCCAGTTCACCCGCTCTTTCAGCGTCGCCGTGTGTTCTGCCCAATTGGCAACCGGATCATCGCCATCCAAACGGGACGCGGCATAGATCGCATCCATCAACTTGCCCTGCGCCTCTTCCACCGGCACATCGGGATAGACTTTCGCAGCCCAGGCCGCACCGGGATAGGCCACAATATTCCAGTTCACCTCAAACCCAACAATCGGGTTCATCGCAGGCTTGGCCGCGATCGACGTGGCCTTACTCAACCGAGCGACCTTTGCGGGGTCTTGCTCGGCGAGCAGCATCGGATCATCACCCGTAATGGCCATACGTGCCGCCCCACCCTTAAAGGCGGTAGCCATCCCCTCAAACAACCACTCCGGCGCACGGTCAAAGCTTTCATCGGGGGCGTGTTCATAGCGGGCCAAGGTGATGGCGTCGTCGTTGAAGAAGGGCGTCACAATACCTGCACCGGCTTTATAGGCATGCACAGTGATGCGGCGCACCAGATCAAGGGCGGCCATCGGGGCGGTGATCACCAGATCCTGACCTTGTTGCAGGTTCACACCTGTGCGCACGGCCACTTCGGCAAGACGGTCAAGTTTGGCGGGGTCAATGTGGTCGGACATGGGATGCGCCTTTTCTTGTGATGTCGCATATGACGTGCGGCATCATGATAGGAAGGTCAACAGCTAGGCTGGGTCAAAAGACCCGCTGTTCCGCGCGCCGCACTTCAAACCCACCACCTTCAATATTGGTGCATGTCACCCCAGTACGTTCTGAACGACAAATGATCCCATCCAGGATGGCACGCCGCCCATAGGGCAACACGCGGCGCCCCTCAGGTGCAGCATCCGTATCGGTCACGCAGATCAACCCGCCGACGCCTGTTTGGTTCAGGCCGAAAGACGTACCCCAACGCCCCTGACACGTTGCAGGGCGACGGGTGTAGCTTTGCTGGTCAACACCCAAATCACAACGCACAGCCAACGGCCCATCACGCGACATATCGCAACGGATATTGCCGGATGGTGACTGAAAAGAGATATCCACATCAGCCACTGCGCTGCTGCAAAGACATGTCAGCCCAACTACCAAAACACAACGATACATGCGAAACTACGAACCCAGCCCTCTCACGCTCGCAGACCTAGCACGATCAAACGGCAAGATGAAATTCAATCTCTTGCGATGGCCGCGCGTGAGCCGAAAATGACCTGTCATCGGATCATCTTAGGCATGTCCGGCATTCCGGCATCCCCTTGTCTTTCGCAGAGCATTCACAGAAAACGCCTAGATCAGCATCGGAGAACGCAACGTGCAGCAAGCCAAACAGGACATGATCAGTCGGGCGAAAATGGTCGCGGCGCGTTGGCAGCTGACACTTGATAACGCACCCCTCAAACACACCGCTGACCGAGTGGTCTATAAAGTAGGCACCGCTGATGGGCAGGCTGTTCTCAAGCTCAACCGCAAATTTGGGTCAGAAGGCGGGTCCGTGCCGTTCCTGCGGCGGCTGCCCGATGGGATTGGCGTCAAGCTGCTACGCGTCAGCCCATTGCGCCGGGCTGTTCTGCTGGAATGGCTTGAGGGGCCAACCCTTGATAGGCTGGTCGCGCAAGGCGATGAACGCCAAGCAGAGGGCCTGTTGGCCCAGGTCGCGGCGTCGCTCGCCAAAGCCGAATTCAGACAGGTGCGCCTGATCCAAAGCTTAAACTGGCGCGTTCAGAAGCGATTTGACGGTTTTGCGCCACGTTTGGCGAACACGGTGCAAAGCGCCGATTTCACGCGTGCCAAAGCCCCGTTTGACGCTTTGGTGGCGACAATGCCGCCAGAGACTGTGATCCATGGCGATTTGCACTTCGGCAACATCATCAATACTGCGCAAGGTCCCCGCTTCATCGATCCAAAGGGGTATCGGGCAGACCCGGCGGCCGAGTTCGCGACAGCTTTCAGCGCCGCAGAGCCAGACCCCGCCATCGGTGAATTCAAATAGTTGATCAACCGCAGGTCAGCACTCTACGCTCGGGCAATTGAGGCTGATCCTTTACCGCTGATACGCTGGGGTGCCGTCCTTTATTCAAACAAGATTTTCCATCGGTCCATCATGACCAAGCAGACAGACCGCACGGATCCATGTCTGGCCGCATTTCTTGATCTTGCCGAGGTCTAGCCGAATTGCATCCTACTGACACATCCTGTCAGCAGCCGCCCTTGAACCCCCATCCAAACGCGTCAACTATAAGAATAACCGCAAAGGACCCCTCGCCATGGCTGACGCTGCAATCGACGACCAGCAATACCTCTCCAACCCCGCCCCGGATGTGAAGACCCGCGAAAAGCTGGAAGGCGGCAAACAATTTGTGCTGCAAACCGAATTCGCACCTGCGGGTGACCAGCCGACCGCGATCAAGGAACTCTCAGAAGGTATCCTAAACGGCGAACGCGATCAGGTGCTGCTGGGGGCCACGGGCACCGGCAAGACCTTCACCATGGCCAAAATGATCGAGGAAACACAGCGCCCAGCGATCATCCTTGCGCCGAACAAAACCCTCGCGGCCCAGCTTTACGGCGAGTTCAAAGGCTTCTTCCCCGACAACGCCGTCGAATACTTTGTGTCCTACTACGACTACTACCAGCCTGAGGCCTACGTCGCCCGGTCCGACAC
Organism: Pseudomonadota bacterium; assembly: GCA_038533095.1. Lineage (GTDB taxonomy): Bacteria > Pseudomonadota > Alphaproteobacteria > Rhodobacterales > Rhodobacteraceae > Yoonia. The sequence continues at coordinate 23,482 of JBCAZI010000046.1, read as the reverse complement.
CTATATCGAGAAAGAATCCCAGATCAACGAACAGATCGACCGGATGCGCCACTCGGCCACCCGCGCCCTGCTGGAGCGCGACGACGTGATCATCGTGGCCTCGGTCTCCTGCATCTACGGCATCGGGTCTGTCGAAACCTACGGCGCGATGACGCAGGACATCCACGTGGGCCGCGAATACGACCAGCGCAAGATCATGGCGGATCTCATCGCCCAGCAATACCGACGAAATGACCAAGCATTCCAGCGCGGCACGTTCCGGGTCCGTGGGGACTCTTTAGAAATCTGGCCCGCCCACCTCGACGACCGCGCGTGGAAACTGTCCTTCTTCGGGGAAGAGTTGGAAAACATCACCGAGTTTGACCCGCTGACAGGCGACAAGACCGATACCTTCGAGAAAATCCGCGTTTACGCCAACAGCCACTACGTGACGCCGCGCCCCACAATGCAGCAGGCCATCATCGGCATCAAAAAGGAACTCCGCATCCGCCTCGACCAACTGGTCGCCGACGGCAAACTGCTCGAGGCGCAGCGGCTGGAGCAACGCACCAACTTCGACCTTGAAATGCTCGAGGCAACAGGCGTCTGCAACGGCATCGAAAACTATTCGCGCTACCTGACAGGCCGCGCACCGGGCGAGCCACCCCCCACCCTCTTCGAATTCATCCCCGACAACGCCATCGTCTTCGCCGATGAATCCCACGTCTCTGTCCCCCAGATCGGCGGCATGTATAAAGGCGACTACCGGCGCAAATTCACACTGGCCGAACACGGGTTCCGCCTGCCCTCCTGCATGGACAACCGCCCGCTGAAGTTCGAGGAATGGGACGCTATGCGCCCGCAATCCGTCTTCGTCTCCGCCACCCCTGCGGCGTGGGAGCTGGAACAGGCCGGCGGCGTCTTCACCGAACAAATCATCCGCCCCACCGGCCTGATCGACCCCGAAATTGAAATCCGCCCTGTCGACATGCAGGTCGATGACCTGCTGGATGAGGTGCGCAAAGTCGCCGCAGACGGTTACCGCACGCTGGTCACGACCCTGACTAAACGCATGGCCGAAGACCTGACCGAATACATGCACGAACAGGGGATCAAGGTGCGCTACATGCATAGCGACATCGACACGATCGAGCGGATCGAAATCCTCCGCGACCTGCGGCTGGGCGCCTTCGACGTGCTGATCGGGATCAACCTGCTGCGCGAGGGGCTCGACATCCCCGAATGCGGGCTGGTAGCGATCCTCGATGCGGATAAAGAAGGCTTCCTGCGCTCCGAAACCTCACTCGTGCAAACGGTGGGCCGTGCGGCTCGCAATGCCGAAGGCCGCGTGATCATGTACGCCGACCGCATCACCGGCTCGATGGACCGCGCGATCAAGGAAACCAACCGCCGCCGGGCCAAGCAACTGGCCTATAACGAAGAACATGGGATCACGCCGCAGACGGTCAAAAAGAACGTCGAGGATATTCTGGCAGGCCTCTACAAAGGCGACGTCGACATGAACCGGGTCACCGCCAAGGTTGACAAACCCATGGCGGGCGCAAACCTGCAAGCCGTGCTGGACGGGCTGCGGGACGACATGCGCAAGGCGGCAGAAAACCTGGAGTTCGAGGAGGCCGCACGCTTGCGGGATGAGGTGAAACGGCTGGAGACGGTAGAACTGACAGTAGCCGATGACCCGCTGGCACGGCAGCAGGCTGTGGATAAAGCGGTCGATGATGCGCAGAAGGCGTCAGGGCGGAGCACCGGGGGGCGTGGTGGCATGCGCGGTGGGAAAAGTCGGTATGGGGGGAAGAAGCGGTAGACGCTCGATTGGGAGCGCTACTTCTTCGGCTGGCTGGAAACAGTCATAGTGAGCCTACTATTGCTTTCTCGAATCGAAAAATGCAGTCGCAGTCCCATGGGTGATCTCAAATCGTAAGTACTCGGTCCAGGATGACGTGGCCCGCCCGTAGTCCATTTAGCCAATGCAAAACGCGCCAGAATATCAGCTTTGTTTGAACACTTTTCACAACTATCAAGGAGGTCATTGAGTTCTTTCTCAGCTGCCTTTGAGTCTGTAGAAACTGCGAAATCGATAATTGGTGGCGGTGGGTACGAAATAGTTGCAGGCACAATTCACTCCTAGGTTGCTAGGATATCTTCCAACTTTGTCTGCAGCGTCTTGTCAAGTAATTCTCGCCGTCCTCGAAGAGGCTCGGCGACTTTCATGCTATGTATTGCCGAATAAACAACAAAACCGATAAACGGTAAGTTCACTACCAAGCTGCCAAATATCACCCAATTACTAGCCTCTCCAGTTGCATTTAGAGTCGAGTACCCGAGCAACGCGAACGAGATTAGCGCGCAAGCGATTGCGGCAAAACGGGCCCACCTGAATATGAAGTTGTCCACCTCAATAACGGTGTTGGAAATCTCATTTCGCAGCTTTACTACTTCGGAAAACGCGCTTCTTCCGGAAGCATCATATTTCTCTTTCTCAATAGCCAAGTCACGATAAGTCTTAGCTGTCTCAAGCAACGATGATATTTTTATCCGCTCTTTGCTAATTGTATTACCATATAGCGTCGCCAAAGCTGCAAAGCCGATGTTCAATGCAACTGCTAATTGCAACACGCTTTGAAAGGACTGGTTTTCCAGCATATCATCTGCCCCTATGCCTGCAGTTGTATAATTGCATACTCATGTCGCTAAATATAGTATTTTTTTCTATATGTAGTGACCTCCGTCTCTCTGGCCGCGACTCTTGCATCCGGCAGCCATCGGAACTTCCAAGACTGATCTTGGACTTAACCGCCCACCCCAAAAACATTAACACCACATTCACACAATCCACCGCACGCCCCCTTAACCCACTAAATCCATACCAACTGTACGTACAGCTTCTGTACAGCATCCATACGCATTCCATACGCCACTCATCCCCCAAAACCCCAACGTTAACGGGTGATTCCGTGGCTGCCCGGCCCAGCCGCCCGCTCCACCCACCGCGCGTTGCTTGCCCGCCGCTGTGATCCGCCTACATCCCCCTCATGCGCACCGTCCTCGCCTTCCTTCTCCTCGCCTCTCCCGCCGCCGCGTGGGAGTTTTCGGCGAGCCCGATCTGCACCCTGACCGACACGTCGGACACCGGCGACATCACCGTCACCTATGACCCTGCGATCACCGAATACACCATCACCGTCACACTGCCCGAGGGGCGCTGGTCCAGTGATCCGATCTTCGGCATGGCTTTCGCCAACGACCGCCCGATCAGCATCCAAACGGACCGGCACAGCATCAGCCCCGATGGCCGCAGCATCACTGTCACAGACCGCGGGTTCGGCAATGTCCTCAACGGGTTAGAGTTCAACAGCCGTGCCTATGCGATGCTGGGCGAAACAACACTGGGGTTCGATCTGACCGGGATCGGCCCCGCGATCACAGCCTTCCGCAACTGCCCGGCGGACAATCTGGCCTGATGGCCAAGCGCGATCCCATCAACCCCACCGATGATGATGCACGCAGGCTGGCGCAAGAGCTGCTGGCCCAAACACGCTATGGCGCGTTGGCCGTCACTCACCAAGGCGCGCCTTATGTCGCCCGTGTCGCGCTGATCTGGCATGAGGGGGTACTGCTCAGCCTTATTTCCACCCTCTCACTGCATACCCAGGCGATCCACGCTGACCCCGCTTGCGCGGCTTTGATCGGCGAGCACGAGGACAAAGGCGACCCTCTGACCTACCCGCGTATGACATTGATTTGCAGAGCAGAACTGGCCGACAAAGCAGCCCTGAAAACAGCATGGCTCACCGCCATTCCTAAAGCAAAACTCTACTACGGTTTCACCGATTTCCAGATGTACCGCCTGAACGTGACAGAGGCTCACCTGAACGGGGGCTTCGGCAAGGCGTACCACCTGACGCCGGACGATCTGCGCTGATAGCGCCCCGCGCCACACCACCGCCCCATCCCGCCATTGGCCCCGCAAAATCTGCCCTTTGCGGGCTGCAATCGGAAACTGCACGCGCCAATCGCGAAACTGATCATTGGTGACAACGCGCAGGTGATGATCCGTCGCAAAGGCCAGAATCGCCCCGTCCGCAACAACGCCTTTGTTGACGACACAGACATGATGCTCAGGGATACCGATCAATTGGGCCAGCATGGCTTCGTCATAGTACCGATCACCCAGCATATAGCCCGCATTCGCATCGAAAAAGACGATGGGAGCGTAGCCGTGTTTTTCAAGGCTTCGCAAAACACGGGACAACACCTGCGCCGACGGTTCTTGCCCCCAATGCATCACATTTGATCCGTCAACGACGATAGCGTTCTTCGGCGGAGCCAACGGCGCAGGCGCAGCTTTGCGCCGAGTTCGCCAAAGGACCCAAAGACCGAGGACAACGACAGGTATGGTCCAAAGAAGTTCTAAAATCACGCTTTATGCCAAATCAAAAAAGGCGAGGATACAAAACCCTCGCCCCTATCTTTCAAGCTGTCAATCAGCCGGGTTACATCAACCCTTGCCCTTCCACGGCACCAGCCATTTTTCGGCCTGACGCATCAGCATATCAATGCTGAACCCGATGATCCCGATCAGGATAATCCCCATCAGAACGATATCTGTCGACTGGAATTTCGAGGCCACCATTATCATCATGCCAGCGCCCTTTTCCGCCGCGACCAGTTCCGCCGCAACAACCGTGCCCCAGCACACACCCATCGCCACGCGGGCCCCGGTGAAAATCTCTGGCAGCGAGTTTGGTATGATCACGTGACGCATGATCTGCCACTTGGAGGCCCCCAGCGAATAGGCCGCATGCACCTTGGAAATCCGCACGCCTGACACGCCTGACCGCGCTGCAATCGCCATGATCCAAAGGGCGGCAAGGAACAGCAGGATGATCTTGCCCACTTCGCCAATTCCGGCCCAGATGATCACCAGCGGGATCAAGGCCAAGGGTGGCACCGGACGCATGAATTCGACGATCGGGTCAAACCAACCGCGGAACCAATTGGACAGCCCCATCGCATAGCCCAAGGGGATGCCGACAATCGCACCCAATAGGAACCCAACAATCACCCGAAACAGTGAATAGCCCAAGTGTTCAGCCAGGGTTGAGTTTCGGTAACCGACTGTGGCGATATCGCTCAAGCGGCTCCAGACTGCCTCGGGCGCGGGCAGCCAGATCGGCTCCATCTGCACACCGGTTGAGGGGATGATATTCAGCGTCCCTTTTTCCGACATGGCGACCCGGCCAAAGGCCACATCAACAGACCCGCCCGGCGCAATCGCCTGACCGTCGACGGCGGTGATAAATGTCTCTTCGTCGCGGCCCATCTCATCATTGCGGTCCACGCGCAGCAATTCGCTGCGATAGACCGGGATGGCGATGGCATCATTCTTTGCAATCCCCTCCCCTTCGGTGACCTCAGGCGCATCAACCTCTTCGCCCGTGGGGTGCACCACAACAGAGACGGTGGCTGTATCGCTATCACCATCCGGCGTTGTAATGGTGTATTCAAAGCTGCCATCACCCAAGAACGGCCCCGGCGCATGCATGAACCCCGGCAACAGCTTGGACCCGGTGAACGCGGCCCAGAGCACAAAAATCAACACGACAGACACCACAGAGGCGACGGTGTTCGAGGTAACGGCACTCTCATCACCAAATGTCACTGTTTTCAGTGAGCCATAGTCGCTCTTTGGCGTCAGCAAGCGCTTCACGCCAGTCCAGATCACCATCATCAACAAGATCAGCAGAACATAGCCAATGACATAGGGGGCCGCCGCCACAAGCGTGGTCAAAACGGCCCAAAGTTCGGCCCAGAGGTTTCCCAGAAGTTCCATTATGCGTCCTCCGTCCGGCCCATGATTTCTTCTTCCATGTCCCAGATCATCCCAAGAATTTCTTCGCGAGTTTCAGAAAACTTGGGGTGTTTTTTAACTTCGCGCAGGTCTTGTCCCACACCCATTTCGGCAAAGGGCAAACGGTATTCGGTATGAATACGGCCCGGACGCGGTGCCATGACGATCAGGCGCTCACCCAAAAGCAGCGCTTCCTCGACCGAGTGGGTGATCAGAATGATCGTCTTGCCGGTCTCTTTCCACAGCTTCAGGACAAGGCCCTGCATTTTTTCGCGGGTCAACGCATCAAGCGCGCCCAATGGTTCATCCATCAAGATGACATCAGGTTCATTCGCCAAACAGCGGGCCAAGGCCACGCGTTGCTGCATGCCGCCAGACAATTCATAAACGGCCTTTTCCTTGAAATCCTGCAAGCCGACCACATCCAGCAGGTGATCAACGATCTGCGCCTTTTCGGCGCTTGGCATACCTTTCATCGACGGGCCAAAGCCTACGTTTTCACGCACGCTCATCCATTCAAACAATGCGCCTTGCTGAAACACCATGCCACGCTCTGCAGCTGGGCCGGTGACTTTGTGACCATTCAACATGATCTGCCCTTCGGTTGGCGCAAGAAACCCTGCCACAATGTTCAACAGGGTCGTCTTGCCGCAGCCCGAAGGCCCCAAGACGGATAAAAGCTCGCCCGCCTTGAGGTCGAGCGAGACATCTTTAAGCGCCTGCACGGACGACCCGTTCGGCAAGTCGAAGCGCATCGACAGTTTATCTATTTGTAACCCTGACATGGCCAATCCCGTTGTTTCCCCTGAAAATGCCAGGCCAGCAGCCACGCATTGTCATGAGAAAAGACGGGTTGCTGGCGCGCAAAAATGCGCGCCAGCTTGCGAGATCGGCTTACTGGCTCACAGCAGCCAATGGGCCTGTGTTCACAGCACCTTCATAGCTATCCAGCGCAGATGGGATGGAACCGGAGTCGACAAACACATCCGCCACACCTTTCATGAAGGAAGGTGCCGCGCCGCCGAGCCATGCTTCGGACAGCTGTGTTGCAACGTCAGGGAAGACGAATGTCGCCATTGTGTCGGCTGTCGCATCTTCGTCCATACCAGCATCATTGGCGATGACTGGCAGCATCTCTGCTACACCAGACCCGTCGTTCCAGGCCGCGTTTGCATCAGCCGTTACTTCAAGGAACTTGGCAACAAGCTCTGGGTTTTCAGCGACAAAACCTGCGGGCGCAGATGTGACGTCAAAGACCAGAATGCCCAGTGCTTCTTTCTCCGCACCGGTCAGCAACACGTTGCCATGCTCTTTCATGCGGCGCAGCGCACCACCCCAGCCACAGGACATATCAACCTGACCCTGGGCCAAGGCAGCGGCGCCTTCGGCTGGTGCCATGTCAACGACGTCGAGTGACGCAAGATCAACACCGAAGTGATCCATCTGGCGCAGGAAACCATAGTGGGCGGCTGTGCCCAGTGGTACGGCAACTTTCTTGCCTGCCAACTCATCAGCGCTTTCCGCGTCAATTTCCAAACCAGAGGATACGACGCAGTTATCGTTCTCGGCATAAGATACGGCTACATCAAGGATTTGCAGATCCTGACCTGCGGATGCGGCAACAACGAAAGGTGGTACACCCTGACTGACGGCGATCTGAACATCGCCTGATGCCATAGCGGCGGACATCGCTGTGCCGCTGTCAAAGCTGACCCAGTTGACCTTTACGCCCAGCTCTTCGTCATAGGTGCCGTTCACCTTGGCGAATTGAAATGGCATTGGCCACTCAAGGAAATACGCAACAGTGATCTCACCATGGCCGTCAGCCATCGCGGTTGAGGCACCTGTCATCAATGCAACGCTGGCAGCAGCGCCCATAAGTGCGTTTTTGATAGTCATGTCTTTCTCCCATGTTGCGGCCTTCAACATGAAGGCCACGCTTTAACGACGGTTTGCCCGCCTTACAGTCATAGCTGAGCATGAAAGGTCTTGGGTTCCAAGTCCGAACATGCGCAGCCGGTTTTTTGACCCCGAATTGGCGTCTGATTGGCCTCGCGCTTCGATGAATGCTCATTGAAGCGGCAAGTCGACCGACAGCGAAAGAAATTCATGCGCTCAGGTCAATCACGGATCTATGCGTGATCTGCGACGAATTGGCCGGGGCGATTCTTTGAGATGGGAACATTAACTATATTTTTCAGTACTTTGCTATGTTGCATGCCCGTTGTAGCGCAGCACAACATTTCGATGTGGCTATATTCATGCACCTAAACTGGCCCTATTGGGAGTGACTGCCATCTAGGCAAACTGCTTAAATTAAGGTGACCGCCTTGGATTCGCGCCCACCTATCCCGCACATTGATGGAGCATCGGACATGGATACGCAGACATTCGCAAATGATCCCGAAACCGTAATCGAAGCTGATCGGGCTCACGTCTGGCATCACCTAAGCCAGCACAAGCCATACGAAACCGTCGATCCGCGTATTATCGTTGAAGGCAAAGGCCTGCGCGTCTGGGACATCAAAGGCAAAGAACATATTGACGCTGTGTCAGGCGGCGTCTGGACCGTGAACGTGGGCTATGGCCGCGCGCGGATTGGGCAGGCGATTTCCGATGCTGTCACCAAGATGTGCTTTTTCGGCGGCACCGCAGGCACCATCCCCGGCGCACAGTTTGCTGAAATGCTGATCGACAAAATGCCTGGATTGGACCGCGTCTACTATGCGAACTCAGGCTCTGAGGCGAATGAGAAAGCGTTCAAGATGGTCCGCCAGATCAGTCACAAGCATTATGGCGGCAAGAAGCAAAAGATCCTGTACCGCGAGCGTGATTACCACGGCTCTACCATCGCGACGATGTCGGCAGGTGGTCAGGACGAGCGCAACGCACAATACGGCCCATTCACACCCGGCTTTATCCGTGTGCCGCATTGCCTGGAATATCGTTCGCAAGACGGCAGCCTTGGCGAGGAATATGGCGCAAAGGCCGCACAAGCGATTGAAGATGTGATCCTGGCAGAAGGTGCAGACACCATTGGTGCGCTGTGCCTGGAACCGATTACGGCAGGTGGCGGCATCATCGTGCCGCCCAAAGGCTATTGGGAACGTGTACAGGAAATCTGCAAGAAATACGATATTCTGCTGCATATTGATGAAGTGGTCTGCGGCATTGGCCGGACGGGCACTTGGTTCGGCTATCAGCAATTCGGTGTTCAACCTGACATCGTGACAATGGCCAAGGGTGTTGCCTCTGGCTATGCCGCCATTTCCTGCTGTGTGACCACGGACCGGGTGTTTGATATGTTCAAGGATGACACCGATCACCTTGGTTACTTCCGCGATATCTCGACCTTTGGTGGCTGCACCGGTGGCCCCGCCGCCGCGATCGAGAATATGAAGATCATTGAAGAAGAGGACCTGCGCGGAAACTCTGTCGCGATGGGTGAGCATCTGAAGAGTAATCTTTACGGGCTGATGGAAAAGCACAAATGGATCGGCGATGTGCGCGGCATGGGCCTGTTCGCGGGTGCCGAGCTGGTGAAAGACCGGGACACGAAAGAGCCTGTCGATGAAAAGCACGTCGGCGCGATTGTGGCGGATTGTATGGCGCAGGGCATTATCATTGGCGCCACGAACCGGTCATTGCCCGGATACAATAACACCTTGCTGTTCGCGCCATCGCTGGTCGCCACTGCTGACGATCTTGATCAGGTCACAGCGGCGGTTGATGAAGCGATTACGCGGGTCCTGGGTTAGCGGTTTGATGTTGTGGCGGTGTCGGAACCTTTAGGTTCTGAACCGCCACCTCACACGGCTGATGAAGCGTCTTTGATGTCGCGTAGGTCGCAAAGCAAAGGCCGCCCAGCACAGCAATGAACGCAATTTGCAGCAGTTTCATGGAAGATCTCCGATAGGTCTGATGCTAAAACGCGCGGAGCGGGCGGTTCCGTCGCAAAAAACCTCAAAATTCTGGCGACAGGCTTGCAGGTCGCAAAATTTAGGTCCAGTCTGCAGGTCTTACTAAGGCCAGACGATGTCGATCTCTGTAGAAACTTTTTTTCTTGATCCTTCTGCCGAAGGCACCTTGCAGGCGCGTATTCAGCAGATGGTGGCGCAAGGCATTCTTGCAGGCCGGATCAGGCCCGGCGAACGCTTGCCGTCATCACGCAAGATGGCGGCCCACCTTGGCGTCAGCCGGATAACCGTCACGCTGGCCTATACCGAACTGGTCGCAGACGATTATCTGACATCGCGCGGGCGTTCGGGATATTTCGTATCTGACAATGCACCCGAACCGCCCGCCTTTCCCGCCCAGCGTTTCAGTACCGGCACGGTGGATTGGACACGCACGCTGGGGCAGCGGTTCACGCCGGGCCTGAGCCTCGACAAACCCGCTGATTGGGCCGACTACCGCTATCAATTCATCTACGGGCAAACAGACAAGACATTGTTTGACAGTGCAAACTGGCGGCTTTGCGCGCTGCGTGCCTTGGGAATGCGGGATTTCAGCGCGCTGACCTCTGATTACTTCGATGGCGATGATCCACAATTGGTCGATTTTATTGCGCGCCAAACACTGCCCCGACGCGGCATTCTGGCCAACCCGGATGAAATCTTGGTTACCATGGGCGCACAAAACGCATTGTGGTTATCTGCGCAGGTCTTGCTGAACAGTCGCCGCCGCGCAGCGATCGAAGACCCCTGTTATCCGGCACTGCGCGCGATCCTGACGCAATCGCGTTGTCAGTTGAGCGTCATTCCCGTTGATGAAGACGGGCTGCCTCCGCAGAACCTGCCTGAACAAACGGATGTGGTTTTTACGACCCCTAGCCACCAATGCCCCACAGCCGCGACAATGCCCTTGGCACGGCGCGAGGCGCTGTTGGACAAAGCAGAGTATGAAGATTTTATCATCGTCGAAGACGACTATGAGTTTGAGATGTCCTTCCTCAAAGCCCCGTCACCATCGTTGAAGGCGCTCGATAAGAATGGGCGCGTTATTTATGTTGGGTCATTTTCCAAATCCTTGTTCCCCGGCCTTAGGCTTGGCTACCTTGTTGGTCCTTCGCCCTTCATCCGCGAGGCCCGCGCGCTGCGCGCGACCGTCCTGCGCCACCCTCCAGGGCATATTCAGCGCACTGTCAGCTATTACCTTTCGTTGGGGCATTATGACGCGCTGGTACGCCGGATGAGCAAAACCTACCACGAACGCCGCCAAGTCATCGTCGATGCCTTGAATGCACAAGGGCTGACGATCGCAGGACAGGGTACCTATGGGGGGTCATCTGTCTGGTTGAAAGCACCCGATGGTATCGACACAGCAAAATTAGCCCAACGATTACAGGCACAAAGCGTGTTGGTCGAACCCGGCGCACCCTTCTTTGCAGGCGAAGACCCACCACAGGATTATCTGCGCCTGGCCTATTCCTCGATCCCATCATCGCGTATCCCACAAGGAATTAGCTTGATTGCTGAGGCAATACGAAATAGTTGATTTTTGAGACCTAACGTCTCAAAAAAAATACATCTGGCCTTAGGAACGATAAGTAATTGGACCTAACGTCAATAGGTTGCAATACATACTGTGACCACAGCGAAAACGGGGGGATTCTGCGCCCCCATTTTCTATGGAATTTTAGGGAAGGACCCATCGCCATGAAGATGACCACTGAAGAAGCTTTCGTCAAAACGCTCCAAGCACACGGCATTCGCAACGCCTTCGGGATTATCGGCTCTGCCATGATGCCCATCTCTGACATTTTTCCCAAAGCGGGCATCACGTTTTGGGATTGCGCCCATGAAATGACCGCTGGCATGATGGCTGACGGCTACACACGTGCCACTGGCGAAATGTCCATGATGATCGCGCAAAACGGTCCAGGCATCACAAACTTCGTGACCTCCGTGAAGACAGCCTACTGGAACCACACACCTTGCTTGCTGGTCACACCACAAGCCGCCAACAAGACAATCGGTCAGGGTGGTTTCCAGGAAATGGAACAGATGAACCTCTTCGCCGACTGCGTGGCCTATCAGGAAGAAGTCCGCGACCCGACCCGCATTTGCGAAGTGCTGGCCCGCGTCATTTCCAAAGCACACCGCCTGTCTGGCCCCGCCCAGATCAACATCCCGCGTGACTTCTGGACCCAAGTTGTCGACATCGAAATCCCGCAGCCGATCAACTTTGAAGTCTCCCCGGGCGGTACAGAGTCCATTTCTGCAGCAGCTGAAATGTTGTCCACTGCGAAGTTCCCGGTGATCCTGAACGGCGCTGGTGTGGTTCTGGCAAAAGGTGGCATCGAGGCATCACGCGTTCTGGCTGAAAAGCTCGACGCGCCTGTCTGTGTTGGCTACCAGCACAACGACGCATTCCCCGGCAACCACCCGCTGTTCGCTGGTCCTTTGGGCTACAACGGGTCCAAAGCAGGGATGGAGCTAATCAGCAAAGCTGACGTCGTTCTGGCGCTGGGGACACGTTTGAACCCATTCTCGACCCTGCCGGGTTACGGCATTGATTACTGGCCCACAAACGCCAAGATCATTCAGGTTGACATCAACCCCGACCGCATTGGCCTGACCAAGAAGGTCACCGTTGGCATCGTCGGCGACGCTGCCAAAGTGGCCAAAGGTATTGCAGCACAGCTTGCAAGCGATGCTGGTGATGCGGGCCGCGCAGAGCGTAAGAATACTATTGCGCAGACCAAATCGGCCTGGGCGCAGGAATTAACCTCGCTTGACCACGAGCAGGATGATCCGGGCACGACTTGGAACGAGCGTGCGCGCGCCGCGCGTCCCGATTGGATGTCACCGCGTCAGGCATGGCGCGCCATTCAGGCCGCAATGCCTGAAAACGCGATCATTTCATCCGATATCGGCAACAACTGTGCGATCGGCAACGCCTATCCAAGCTTCCCAACCGGTCGCAAGTATCTGGCACCGGGCCTCTTTGGCCCATGCGGCTATGGCCTCCCTGCAATCATTGGTGCAAAGATCGGCCAAAAAGATGTGCCTGTGATCGGTTTCGCAGGCGACGGCGCCTTTGGTATCTCGGTCAACGAGCTGACAGCGATTGGGCGCGATGAGTGGCCGGCCATCACGCAGATCGTGTTCCGCAACTATCAGTGGGGTGCTGAAAAGCGCAACTCAACCCTGTGGTTCAATGACAACTTTGTCGGCACTGAGCTGGATATGAAAGTATCTTACGCAGGGATCGCCAATGCATGTGGCCTGAAAGGCGTTCAGGCCAAAACTATGGACGAGCTGACAGCCGCGCTGAATGAAGCGATCAAAGATCAGATGGAAAACAACACAACGACGCTGATCGAGGTCATCCTGAACCAGGAACTGGGTGAACCGTTCCGCCGTGACGCCATGAAGAAACCTGTCGAAGTGGCCGGTATCTCGAAAACCGATATGGCTGCTGAGTAAGCTTGCCATTCGACCTTGGCCCCGGCACCGCGGCGGCCCTTGCATTTGCTTTGCTGGGGGCCGCCTACGTCCGGGGCTATTCGGGTTTTGGGTTTTCGGCGATCTTCATCGCTTTTGCGGCCCTTGTCACAAACCCACTCCCCCTTATTCCGGTGGTCTTTGCATGCGAAATGTTGATGACAGTCTTTCAGGCCCGCGGCATCCGCAGACATATCGACTGGCGCAGGGTTTTGTGGCTGCTGTTGGGGGCCGCCATCGCCTTGCCGCTGTCGGTCTCGTTCATCCTGTCAGCGGGCGAAAGCATGGTGCGGATCGTGATCTCAAGCATCATTCTGGTGCTGTCGCTGGTGCTCTTGTCCGGATGGAGCCTGCAACGCAAAATCGGTCCGGTGGGCCAAGGGGGTGTCGGGATCATTTCGGGTATGTGCAACAGCGCCGGGATTGGCGGCTTGCCGGTCGCCGCGTTTATGTCGGCCCAACCGATGGAAGCTGCAGTATTTCGCGCCACGATGATCGTCTATCTGACCGGGCTGGACATGATCACCATGCCGTTTCTATGGGCGGGCGGTTTGATCACATGGGACACGGCGCGCGGTATCGCGCTGGCCTTTCCGATGCTCGCATTGGGCGTCTGGCTGGGCGGGCGGCAGTTTCTATCCGCCTCCCCCGCGACCTTTCGGCGCTTTGCGGTGCTGCTGCTTTTGGCGCTGTCTTTGTTGGGACTGCTACGCGCAATCATAAGGATATGACATGAGTTCACCGTTTCTTTCCCAGCGCGAGGCCGTGGCTCCCGCCGATCTGATCACCCGCGCCCAGGGTTTCGGCGCACCGCGCGTGGCGATCGCCCGTGCCGGTTCACCCTTGCCCATGGAAGCCGCCGAGGATGCCACCAAGGCTGGCATCATGTTGCCCGTATTCGTAGGCGAGGCTGATATGATCAGGGCCGAGGCCGAGAGGCTAGAGTGGGACATTTCCGGCTATGCCCTGCACGACACCACGGGCGAGGAAGAGGCAGGCAAAACCGCCGCTGCCCTTTGTGGTGCAGGCGAGGCTGATGTTTTGATGAAGGGTCAGTTACACACCGACGTCTTCATGAAGTCCGCTGTCAGCCGTGATGCAGGCCTGCGGACGGGCGCGCGTTTCGTGCATATCTTTCACATCTCACACCCCGATGGTGGCAAGCCGATGCTGATCTCAGACGCCGCCGTCAATGTTGCCCCTGATCTGACGACCCGACAATCATCGATTGTCGAGGTAAAGAAATTACTGAACAAGCTGGGCAACGACCGCCCAAAAATCGCAATTCTCTCTGCCACGGAAAGCGCTATCCCGTCTGTCCCATCCTCGATGGAGGGCAAGGAGCTGGCTGAATGGGCGTGGGCCGAAGTTGATGGGATCGACATCTCTGGCCCGCTGGCACTTGACCTCATCCTATCGCCCAATGCTGTGGCGACAAAGAAGCTGACCGATGATCCTGTCGCGGGACATGCAGATGCGATCATCGTACCTGACATCGTTTCAGGCAATGCGCTGTTCAAGGCCTTCGTCTATCTGACCGGCGGCTGTGCTGCAGGTGTCGTGACCGGGGCAAAAGTGCCGATCCTTCTGACCTCGCGCGCCGATCCACCTGCTGCGCGCATCGCATCGGCCGCATTGGCCGCCATCAGCTGTGGACTGCCAAAGTGATCCTGGTTCTGAACGCAGGCTCTTCCTCGCTTAAGATCGAGGTGTTTGACGAGAGGTTAGGCTCTGTCATTTCAGGCCGCGTGACGAACCTTGGCACGTCGGGCGCATTGAAACTGGGCGTGGCGACATCGCCCGTCGAAACCCGCGATCATGCGCATGCGCTGGAACTGATGCTCGCCGCATTGGCAGAGGCGGGTTTCCCGATGTCGTCCTTTACCGCTGCGGCACATCGGATCGTACATGGCGGTGCTGTCATGACCGCGCCTGCACGGTTGCGCCCGCCGGTGATTGCCACCATCGAAAGCGTCATCCCTCTCGCCCCGCTGCATAACCCCAACAATTTGGCGGGCATCTACGCCTTGCAAAAGATGGCGCCCGACCTGCCGCAATATTGCAGCTTTGGAACGGCGTTCCATGCCACAAACCCAGAGGTCGCGACCCGCTACGCCATCCCACAGACACACCATGATGCAGGCATCCGGCGCTATGGGTTTCACGGGTTATCTTATGCGAATATGGTCGCTGATTTTGGCGACGACCTGCCGGAGCATCTGCTGGCTTTCCACCTTGGCAATGGCGCTAGCCTATGTGCCATCCACAACGGCAAATCCATCGCGACGTCGATGGGCTACTCCCCCCTGTCGGGTCTCACGATGGGCACGCGGTCCGGTGATATCGACGGTGCCGCTGTGCTGCGGATGTCAAAGTCACTGGGCGAGGATGAAACCGACCGGATGCTGAACAAAAATTCTGGTCTGAAGGCCCTGGCCGGTGACAACAACATGAAAACACTGCTGGAGCGGGACGACGCGGCAGCCAAATTCGCCGTTGACCATTTCTGCTATTGGGCCGCGCGCCATGCAGGTTCTGCGGTGGTTGCCATGGGCGGGCTGGATGCGGTCGCCTTTACCGGTGGCATCGGCGAAAACGCATCGCCCATCCGCGACCGGATCATGGCGATGCTGTCATGCTTTGGCGACGTGCCTGTGCATGTCATTGCGGCCGACGAAGAAAAGCAAATCGCCCGCGACGCCATTGCCTTGATTGCGGAGGGGCGTTGAATGGTTGAAGCCCTGCTGACCGCGACTGATCTGACAGGGCAGGAGTTCCTGATCCTGACCGCTATCGTGATCGTGGCGGGCATCGTGCGTGGGTTTTCCGGCTTTGCCCTGTCGGCCATCGTCATGGCAAGCGCCGTCATCATTCTGCCTCCTGTGCAATTGATCCCCATCTGCTGGTGGCTTGAGATGTCAGCCTCGCTTTTGATGGCCAAAGGTGGCTGGCAAGAGGCCGACCGCGGCGTCGTGCTTGGCTTGGTCATCGGATCAACCATCGGCGTGCCATTCGGCCTGCTTTTGACAACATCCATCTCGGTTGAAGTCAGCCAGATCATCGCGCTTACGCTGATCATTTGCCTGGCGGTCACGCAACTGGCCAAGATCCGTCTTGCCTTCCTTGCCACCAAACCGGGACTTTACGGTTCGGGCTTTGCCGCTGGCGTTGCAACGGGTCTGGCCAGCATTGGTGGCATGGTCATTGCCATCTATGTTTTGTCGCAAGACGCGCCTGCTGCAAAAATGCGTGCCGCCTTGGTTCTTTTCCTTTTTATCAGCTCATTGACCTCCATGATCACCCTGCTGTGGTTCGGCGTCATGGACAGCACTGCTGCCGCGCGCGGTCTAAGCCTTGCGATCCCCACCACAATCGGCGTGATGGTCGGCCAATGGCTATTCATACCGCGTTTCGCGGCCTACTATCGCCCCCTCTGCCTGTCATTGCTTTGTGCATTGGCGGGTACCGCCCTTGTCCGTACGCAACTTGCCTGAAAGGTCGCCCATGTCACTTGATCAGCCCCAACTGGATACATCGCCCAAAGTCTCGGACGAGGTGCGCAAGACGACCTGTTACATGTGTGCCTGCCGCTGCGGGATTAACGTGCACATGAAGGACGGCAAGGTTGCTTATATCGAAGGCAATAAGGATCACCCGGTGAACCAGGGTGTACTTTGCGCCAAGGGCAGCGCTGGCATCATGCAGCATAATGCGCCATCGCGTTTG
This sequence comes from Pseudomonadota bacterium, assembly GCA_038533095.1. GTDB lineage: Bacteria > Pseudomonadota > Alphaproteobacteria > Rhodobacterales > Rhodobacteraceae > Yoonia. Next base: position 6,457 of record JBCAZI010000046.1, on the reverse strand, counting down.
CGGGCGCCATTGAAGCGCGTGGGCGAACGTGGATCAGGTGAGTTTGAAGAGATTTCATGGGAAGAAGCGCTGACCATGGCGACGGATCTGCTGAAGCCGATCCGCGAGAAGCACCCCGAAAAACTGGCATTCTTCACAGGCCGCGATCAGTCGCAATCTTTCACAGGTTTCTGGGCCCAAGGGTTCGGGACACCAAACTTTGCGGCCCACGGCGGGTTCTGTTCAGTCAATATGGCCGCTGCGGGCATCTATACCATGGGCGGCGCGTTTTGGGAATTCGGGCAACCTGACTGGGAACGAACCAAGCTTTTCATGCTTTTCGGCGTTGCCGAAGATCACGATAGCAACCCCATCAAGATGGGTATTGGCAAGCTAAAGGCGCGTGACGCGCGCATGATCGGCGTGAACCCGATCCGCACCGGTTACAATGCTGTCGCTGACGATTGGGTCGGCATCACGCCCGGCACCGACGGCCTGTTTATCCTTGCGATGGTTCACTGCCTGATGAAGGCAGGCAAGGTCGATCTGGACTATCTCGCGCGTTTCACCAACGCCTCTGCGCTGGTGAACGAAGATCCCAAATCCGACCAATTCGGCCTGTTCCTGCGCGACGATGACGGGCAACCTCAGGTGATTGACCGCAACACGGGTCAGTTAGCCCCGTGGAATGGTCAGGGTGTTGAACCTGATCTTTCGGCGACCTACCGCGCCAAAGGCGTGACGCACCGTCCAGTGTTCCATCTGATGGCAGATCGCTATCTCTCGGATGAATACGCGCCAGAGGCGGTCGCAGAACGCTGCGGCATCCCCGCCGAGCGGATCCGCGCGATTGCCGCCGACCTTGCCCGTGTGGCCTTTGATGAGGCGTTTGAGCTGGATCGCCCTTGGACAGACTTCCGCGGCAAGAAGCATGACAAGATGATCGGTCGCCCGGTCAGTTTCCACGCGATGCGCGGTATCTCGGCCCACTCCAACGGATTCCAGACCTGCCGCGCACTGCACACGCTTCAAATCCTTCTCGGCTCGGTCGAGGTGCCGGGTGGGATGCGGTTCAAACCGCCCTACCCCAAGCCAGCAACGGCACATCCCAAGCCACACGGCAAAGTCACGCCTGGTGCCGCCCTTGATGGCCCGCACCTAGGCTATACCCACGGCCCCGAAGATCTGCTGCTGGATGACGAAGGCAACCCCAAGCGGATCGACAAGGCCTATTCATGGGAAAACCCGATGTCGGCGCACGGGTTGATGCATATGGTGATTTCCAACGCCCATGCGGGCGTGCCTTACAAGATCGACACGTTATTTATGTATATGGCGAATATGTCGTGGAACTCCTCCATGAACGTGGGCGGCGTGCATAAGATGCTGACGGATAAGGATGAAGACGGGAACTATGTGATCCCCAACATTATCTATTCCGATGCCTATTCATCGGAAATGGTGGCATATGCCGACCTTGTGCTACCGGACACAACATACCTTGAACGGCACGACTGCATCTCACTCCTCGATCGTCCGATCTGCGAGGCAGACGGCGTAGCCGACGCGATCCGCTGGCCTGTGGTGGAACCTGACCGCGATGTGCGCGGCTTCCAATCGGTACTGTGCGACCTTGGCGCGCGTCTGGGCCTGCCCGGCTTTGTGAATGAGGACGGCAGCCAGAAATACCAGGACTACGCCGACTATATCATCAACCACATCCGCCGCCCCGGCGTTGGCCCGCTCGCGGGCTTCCGCGGCAATGGCGGTGATCACGGGCGGGGAGAGGTGAACCCGAACCAATTGGACCGCTATATTGAAAATGGCGGCTTCTGGATTGAGCATGTGCCGGACAATGCCGCTTACTACAAACCCTTCAGCATGGATTATCAGGACTGGGCGGTGAAGATGGGCTTCTACGATGCCGTTCAGCCATACATCTTCCAGCTTTACGTCGAACCCCTGCGCAAGTTCCAGGCTGCTGCCGAGGGCATCGGTGAGCGGCAACCGCCCGAACACCTGCGTGAGCGGCTTAAGCTGACAATGGACCCGCTGCCCATCTGGTACGGTGCGTTGGAGGATGACGGTGTTGATCTGGATGAATACCCGGTGCATGCGCTGACTCAGCGCCCGATGGCGATGTACCACTCTTGGGGCACGCAGAACGCATGGCTGCGTCAGATCCACGGGCATAACCCGCTCTATGTGCCGACCAAGATATGGGAAGAGAAAGGGTTCAAGGATGGCGACTGGGCCAAGGTCAGCTCGACCCATGGCTCCATCGTCGTGCCAGTCGCCCATCAGGCCTCGCTAAATGCCAATACCGTCTGGACGTGGAACGCCATCGGCAAACGCAAAGGTGCATGGGCGCTGGACGAAGGCGCGCCAGAGGCAACCAAAGGCTTCCTTCTCAACCACCTGATCCACGAGTTACTGCCGCCCAAGGGCGATGGGCTGCGCTGGGCAAACTCTGATCCGGTCACTGGTCAAGCCGCATGGTTCGATCTGCGCGTGAAGATCGAAAAGTCAGATGTGCCGAATGAAGCGCAACCGGCGATGCCGTCTATCAAGTCGCCGGTCGGCAAAGGGCCGAGTGAGCTGGATTGGAAGGTGGGGAAATGACCAACCGCCAAGTGCTGATGCTGATCGCCGCTTTCGTGACGCTCGTCCTGGGCAGTTTCATCTGGTTCATTGCCACATGGGACGCCGCAAAAGAACAACCGATTGGCATGCAGATGCCGACATTCATCGAAGGGGCCACAGTATGACCCAACTCCCCCCACCTTCGGCCAAGAAACTTGGCCTTGTTATCGACCTTGATACCTGTGTGGGCTGTCATGCCTGTGTGGTGTCCTGCAAAGGCTGGAACACTGAAAACTATGGCGCGCCACTGTCAGATCAGCAGGCTTACGGTGCAAACCCCTCAGGGACCTTCCTCAACCGTGTGCATTCTTACGAAGTGCAGCCGGACCAAGGCGAAGCGCAACTGATCCACTTCCCCAAATCCTGCCTGCATTGCGAAGACGCACCTTGTGTAACCGTCTGTCCAACCGGTGCCAGCTATAAGCGCGCCGAAGACGGGATCGTACTTGTCAATGAAAGTGACTGTATCGGCTGCGGCCTCTGCGCCTGGGCCTGCCCATATGGCGCGCGCGAGCTGGACGCCAAAGAAGGGGTGATGAAGAAATGCACCCTTTGCGTTGATCGCATCTATAACGAAAACCTACCCGAAGAAGACCGCCAGCCCGCCTGCGTGCGGACCTGTCCTGCCGGTGCGCGGCACTTTGGCGATTTGGGGGACGCAGACAGCGATGTATCAAAACTCGTGGCCGAACGTGGCGGGTTCGATCTGATGCCCGAACAAGGCACCAAGCCGGTCAACAAATACCTGCCGCCACGCCCCAAGGATGAGATGCCGGAATTCGACGTCTTGGCCCCTTACCTTGAGCCCGTCGCCAGCGATGGCAAAGGTTTCGTTGGCTGGCTGGACAAAGCCCTGTCATCCCTGCCCGGAGGAGCCAAGTAATGCATCCCGCAGCATCCGTTATTCTGTTCAACACCTTCTCTGGACTGGGGTTCGGCCTACTCTTCTGGCTGGGCCTTGGCGCGATCGTCCCTACGGGGATGAACGCTTTCATCTGGTTTACCATCGCCTATTTATTGGCCGTTGGCGGGTTGATTGCCTCGACCTTCCACCTCGGCCACCCAGAACGCGCAGTAAAGGCGTTCAGTCAATGGAAAACCAGTTGGCTGAGCCGCGAAGGGGTTTGCGCGGTCTTTGCATTACTCGTCATGGCGCTTTATGGGGCCGGGCTGGTTTTTGCGGGAACGCAACTGGTGCTGGTCGGCATCATCGGCGGCATTGCCTCACTCGGCGTCGTTTTCACAACGTCAATGATCTACACACAGATGAAAACCGTGCCGCGCTGGCGGCATTGGACGACACCTGCCATGTATTTGCTCTTGTCCATCGGGGGCGGAGCGCTGCTATCCGGCCAAATTCGTATCGCTGCTGTGCTGCTGATCGCAGGTGGTATCCTGCAAATCTTCGCCTGGACCTCGGGCGATCAACGCTTCAAAGCGTCCGGCACGAACATGGAAACAGCGACCGGCCTCGGCCACATCGGCAAGGTGCGCGCGTTCGAGCCGCCGCATACCGGCACCAACTACCTGATGCGCGAATTCATCCATCAGGTGGGCCGGAAACATGCGGATCAGCTGCGGATAATTACGATTGGTTTGGCTTTTGTTCTGCCGGTTATCCTGCTGCTATTGCCGTTCAGCCATATGCTGGCCGCTTTGGCGGTGCTTAGCCACATCGCTGGGGTCCTGACATTGCGTTGGTTGTTCTTTGCGCAGGCCGAACATGTGGTTGGCCTTTACTACGGCAGGCGATAAACAACGAAAGGCCCGCGACTAAGCGGGCCTTTTCCTTTCTTGCACTCAAAATCTTCAAAGATTTTGGGCCAGAATTTTCGAAAATTCTGCTCTATGTCCGGATACGTTGCTCGGTTTCCGCATCAAAAAGGAAGATCCGGTCCGCATCGATATTGATCCCTACCTTGGCCCCTTCAGGCGTCCGCTCATCGCCGCGCTCTTCTACGACGATCCGCTCGCCCGTATCGCTGGTCAGATAAGCAAATGACACACCGCCCAGGCTTTCTGTCAGCTCAACGGTGTGGGTATCGCCATTGGGATCAATCAGAATATGTTCGGGCCGGGCGCCAACGCTGACGGCCTTGCCTTCATAGGCCGTGCTGACGATGCCGTCGTAGCGCGCGCCCAAACCGGGGGCATCAACCCCGCGACCTTTGACGGTGCCATCCACAAAGTTCATCGCAGGCGAGCCGATAAAGCCTGCAACGAATTTGTTGTCGGGATCGCGATACAGGTCCATCGGCGCGCCGACCTGTTCAATCACGCCAAGGCGCAGCACCACGATCTTATCAGCCAAAGTCATCGCTTCGACCTGATCATGGGTCACGTAGATCATGGTCGCACCAATTTCTTTGTGCAGGCGCGCGATCTCGACCCGCATCTCAACGCGCAATTCGGCATCAAGGTTGGACAGTGGTTCATCAAAGAGAAACACCTCTGGCCCCCGCACAATGGCGCGGCCAATGGACACACGTTGGCGCTGACCACCGGACAGGGCTGAAGGTTTGCGATCCAGATAGGGTTCCAGCTTCAAAATACGTGTGGCCTCGGCCACTTTGCTGTCGATCTCATTTTTGGGGTGGCCGTTCATCTTTAGCCCGAACCCCATGTTATCCTTCACCGTCATATGCGGATAAAGCGCGTAGGTCTGGAATACCATCGCCACGCCACGCTCGGATGGGTCCATACGGGTCACGTCGCGGTCTCCAATGTGCATTGAGCCTTCGGTGGTTTCTTCCAGACCGGCGACCATCCGCAGAAGGGTCGATTTACCGCAGCCCGACGGGCCGACAAAGACGCAGAACTCGCCATCGGCGATCTCAAGATCAACCCCATGAATGACTTGCACATCGCCGTAGCGCTTGATGACCTTATTCAGCGTGACACCTGACATGGCTTAAATCCCCGTTGTTTCTTTTGTGTTGTAGTCGGGGAAGCTCCAGTTCTGAGCGTCCCGCGTAATCTTATTTGCTGTCTCTTTCAGGATGGGCACAAAGGCCTCAAGCCCGGCAAGGTTTGTGCGTCCGGTTGTGCTGGTGACGGACAAAGCACCCAGCACACGGCCAGAGCCCGTCAAAATCGGCATCGCGACACAGATGATGCCGGGCTCATGTTCTTCGCGGTCAAATCCATATCCGTTTTGGCGAATGTCCGTCAGCTCTGCAAGCAAGGCGGCTTCGCTATCCAACGTATGTTCTGTAAAGACATGGAAAGACTGCTGTTCAATCACCGTGTCTGCAGTCTCTTCATCAAGAAAGGCCAGCATGACCTTACCCACACCCGTGCAATAAGCCGGACCGACTTTGCCGGCCTGGCTGTACATTTCGACGGGTTGGCCCGCGTTCCGCTTGTCGATGTAGAGCACTTGCGCATTATCAAGCTGTGCGAGGTGCACGGTTTCACCCACCGCCTTGCTCAGCGCATCAATATGTGGCCGGGCGACAGGGGCCAATGTCGATTGTTCCCAGGCGGCATGTGCCAGCCGCACCAACCGTACACCGGGGCTGTAGGTTTGACGTTCGGGATCGTAAGCCAGCATTTGCTGATTGGTCAGCGTTTGGACAAAACGATAAAGCGTCGGTTTGGGGAAAGACGATTTGGACATAAGTTCGCTAAAGCGGACAGGCCGCCCAAAGGCTGCCACCTGATCAAGCACTTCAAGCGCTTTTCCGACTGTGCCGTCACCGGTCACGCGTCCCATCTGTCCTCCCTGCGTCGATTATGGCTTTTGACACCGATCTCCTCTCCGGTGCAGCCTTCGACTGTTGACAAGGCTAGCCGAGTCGCGGTTTAGTATCAACATCCAAAACCAAGTTTCAAA
>JBCAZI010000045.1:0-27989 GCA_038533095.1 Pseudomonadota bacterium | reverse complement strand
GTTAGATACCGTGCCAGCCCCCAGCCCGGGCTGGGGGCTGGCACGGTATCTAACACGGCCTCACGCAGATTGCTGAGTGCGGGGTCTTGTAAATCTGTCAGGATATGGCCCCAGACACGCGGCATAAAATCCAGATACCGCGGTTTGCCCAGTTCCTTCGCCAGCCGGGCGAAAACGCCAAGAATGCGCAGGTTGCGTTGTACCCCAAGGCAGGCCAGTGATGTGCGTACGGGGTTTTTCATACGGCTGCGTTTTGCAAAATAGCTGATCAGATCATCGGCCACTTGCGGGCTGACGTCACGCCGTGCGTCGCGCAGAAGCGAGACAAAATCATAGCCGCCCGGCGCGACAAAGGCATCTTGGAAATCGAGCAGGCCAACACGATCAGTGCCTTTTTGCGCCGCACGCCAGATCAGGTTTTCGGCATGAAAGTCGCGCAGGGCCAGCGTGTTTGCATCAGGTGCAAACTGTGCCAGTGCGTTTTCGACCGCGGCACAAAGATCAGTGGTGGAACCGCGGCTGTAATAGGGCCCCAGGATATTCACCATCTCGGCCCCTACTTCAGGCGTTAGTCTTTTCAGGTGATCGGGGGCCTCAACCCCTTCGAGCTTAAGCAAAACATCAGCGGCGGCTTGGTACAGTGCCATCTCATCAGATGGTTTCCCGCGCAGCCATTTTGCAAAATCCGTACTGCCCAGATCGCCTAGCAATAAAAGCCCGTGCAGCGGGTCGTGCAGCAGGATATCAGGCGCTGCCAACCCGTGTTGTGTCAGCAGGTTTGCGATTGCAACGAAAGGCCCGGTGTCTTCACCGTTTTCTGGCGGTGCGTCCATTAGAATGGTTGATTGTAACCCGGATGATAGGCGCAAATAGCGCCGTGCGGATGCATCACCGGCTAATGGTGTCTGTGTCCAGTTTTCCCAAGGGCTACCCGCTAGAAAATCGGTGATTGCGGTCGCGCGATCAGCCATGCAGCCCTCGCAACCTATCCGCCCAAGGGGTTGGTCCGGTGATGGTAACGTGATGCTTGTCTTCTTGCGCTTCAAAGGCTAGCAACAGCGCTGTTTTTGGGGCCACTTCACCCAATCTGTCCGGCCACTCGATCAGGCAGATTGCGGTCTCAAAAGCTTCATCAAGTCCCAACTCCAAGGCCTCATCAGGGTGGGTGAGCCGATAAAGATCGCAGTGCCAGATATCACCAGCGTCATCCTCATAGGTTTGCACTAAAGTGAATGTGGGCGAGGGAACATCCTCCATCCGGCCAAGGCGCGCATGGATCAAAGCGCGCGCAAAGGCCGATTTACCGGCCCCAATTTCACCTGCCAGCAACAGTGTATCGCCGGGCCGCAGGCGTTGCGCGATTTGCGTGGCCAAAGCACCAGTGGCGGTTTCGTCGACAAGGGAAAACTCAAACAGGGTGTTGGCCATGGTCTGACATTATGGCCTTGCACGGGCCCTGCAAGCAGAAATCAGCTCTTGGCGGCCTGGATGGTGGTGTCACGCAACATCAGTTTTCGAATTTCTGGTCGTCGGGGCTGTGCGATCGTAAAACGCACCATGGTCATGCCCCCGGCGATAGGGTTTGCGTGACATTCCAAATGCCGCCCGTCGTCCATCAGCACAGTGTCTGACCACGGCTTTCTTGCGCCCAGCTGCTGGATAAAGTCGCGCATGTCGTTCCACATGGGGGATGGGATGCATTGGTCCTGCCAGGTTTTCATCTCTGTTTGCAGAATGCGGTGCTCAAGCACCTGTTCGGCCCCATCCGTCCACAGCTTTGCATAGGCGCGATTGGACATGACTAATGTGCCGGTGGAAGAAAACACAGCGATGCCATCTGACAATGTATCCAGCACGGCTTGGCCTGTTTCGATATCCAGCCGAAAGCGCCGGGTTAATGATACTTCGGCACTGATATCCTCAAACAACAGTGCAAAGGCGCCGTCAGGGTAAGGCCTGCCTGTGACCCGATAGGTTTGCCCGTCCGGAAGGGACCAATTCTTGCTATAGGTGCCATCTTTTGCCGCGACTTCCATTGCTGTGAATTGTTCCCGCCAGGACGCATAATGTTTGGGTTCGGGCATCATGCGCAATTCGCGCAGCCGATCCAGAACCGTATCAATCGCGGGGCTTGTGCTTAGAAAATCAAAAGGCAGCTCTGTCATGTCGACAAAGGCTGGATTGAACATTGCCAACTGTCGTTTGTTGTCGAAAATCGCAAGCCCGATGGAAAGTTCGCCAAAGGTCTTGCCAAGCGTCTTGACGAATTCAGACCTTGCACTGTCAGCGCGTACAACCGCCGTCGCGTTATTTGCAAAATGCAATAGCCCGTCATCATGCAACACGCTGACGACATCAAACCATTGCTCTTTTTCAGCCAATGATGATTGGACGGCAACGCGGCGATTTTGGGCGATCAGCTGTTTTTCACCATCCTCAAGGATGGCCTTTATCCCCATGCTGCGCAATGTCTGCGTATAAGCGCTGTTTGCCCATAACAAATTGCCCTTGCTGTCCTCTTGCCAGACCAGCTGGGTTGAGTGTTCCGTGATATCTTTCATCAGTGCGGTTTCAGCGTTCAGGGCATCACAGGACATACGCAATGCGGCCAGTTCGCGGGTCCAGTCTTCGTCACCGTTCAATGAAATGCGCATGCGGTCACCGGTCCGCTTTCCATCAATATAGATTTTCGGGTCAGCTTCCCCGAATATCCTGAATTCATCGACAGATGGATCAATTAGCTTGTCTTTGATGTGCGGAAATTCGCGCCTGACGCTGGCGATAAATGCATCCAGATCGCTGATGTTGTTGGTGTCATTGCCAATGATCGCGCGGGCGTCATCGGTTGCATCAACCAGATCATGGCCTGCAAATAGAAACACAGTGCCGTCGCCGGATGAGGTTTTGAGCGGGGCTGCGCTTTCGATGCCATAGGATGTTTTGGACTGCAGCAGCAGAATGATGACCGCAGCGCCACATATGGCGGCGGCAGTGATGGCGCCAAGCTCTGCCAGGGGCAACAACATGAATTATCCATTCCTGAATCTGCTCTGTTAAATTATCAGTCAGGAAGGTTAATGCGGGCTTAACGAAAAGCAGCTGTTACGGCCATATCGCGATAGGTTGGTTTTTGCCCAACGGGACACTTTCCGCCATCCGATTGCTTTGCAGCAACCTGCGCGGCCAGCGCACCTCAACAATGGCGCCACCTGTGGCCTGCCCCGTCCAACTGGCGTGACCATGTCTGCGGCTGTTCGAAAAATTAAGCTTTGCGCCGGAGCGTTCAAGCAACGTCTTTGCAATAAAAAGCCCGAGACCCATGCCCTCATAGCCAGGACGCCGCGCGCCATCCTCAGATAGGCGCCGTCTTTTGACATAGGGGTCGCCGATCCGGCCAATCACAGACTGTGGAAAACCGCGACCGTCGTCTGAGATACGCACGACAATCTCGTCATCAGACCAGGTCATTTCCACCATCACACGCGCCCGCGAAAAATCGACAGCATTCTGGATCAGGTTGCGTAACCCGTGAATAATTTCAGGGCGTCGTTCGATGCTTGGCTGAGTCAGGCTGGCGCCATCTTGGGGGAGCACATCGAATTGCACCTGTTTGCCGCGGTCCAAATGCGGTTCCGCTGCCTCTTGGACGACTGTTTCAATCGGGGCAAAGCGTACCTGCAGGTCATCTTTCCCCGAACGCCCCATAGACTGCAGAATGTCGCGACAACGATCCGCCTGTGACCGGATCAGCTCGGCGTCTTCCAGCAGATCCGGGCGATCCTCCAGCTCTTCTTTCAACTCGCTGCTGACCAATTTAATTGTCGCCAGTGGCGTGCCCAATTCATGCGCTGTCGCCGCCACCACGCCGCCAAGGTCGGTCAGCTTTTGTTCACGCGATAAGGCCAGTTGCGTTGCAACCAATGCCTCGTTCATCGCGTTCATTTCGGATGTCACCTGCCGCGCATAAAGCGCCAAAAAGACGAGGCTGATCAACAAAGCAACCCAAAACCCAAATTGGAACAAGACCGGCAAGGCAAGCTCAGCCCCAGCCGCGCTCATCAATGGTTGGTTATAACGGCTGACAATTGTGACCAGCGATATCGCCGTCAAACCCAGAAAGATCGTACTTCTGATGTGCAGCACAGTCGCAGAGATCGTGACCGGGGCCAGTACAAGCATTGCAAAGGGGTTGTTTAGTCCGCCGGTCAGATACAACAGCGCGGACAGCTGCAAGATATCAAAAACCAACCAAAGCGTCGCCTCAAATTCGGAAAGACGCTTGTTGGTGGGATAGGCATAATAGGACAGCAGATTGGCAATCACGGCGACCGTCACAACCAAGGCCGCCGCACCCACAGCAATGTTGATATTGTAAAATTGGACGGCGACAAGAATGGCCGCCGATTGGCCGATAATCGCGAACCAGCGCAATGTCATCAGCGTCCGTAACCTGACCCAGTTACTACGCTCTTGTTGTTCAAGCAGCTTAAAGTCGGTGGGCGGCATATTTACGGTTCCGATGCAAAGGATGTGACAAAGGATAGCCGGAATGGTGTGATGATCAATGCGACCTGTTTGTTCGGTCTTTACTGCCGTGCCCACCAGATTGGTGCACAAGTTGACGCCTGCCGTTTCAATCCTACGTCCTACAGCGAACAATGAATAGGTTTGCACCATGAATATCGAGGCGTTGGATCTGGGCGAAGACAAAAGCCTTCTTCTGGTTGACGATGACGAAGCGTTTTTGCGCAGACTTGCAAAGGCTATGGAAAAGCGCGGTTTTGATGTTGAGATGGCAGGCTCTGTCGCGGCGGGGAAGGCGATTTCAACCGCGCGGCCACCTGCCTATGCGGTCGTTGATCTGCGGCTGGAGGATGGAAACGGCCTTGATGTTGTCGAAAAGCTGCGTGATCGCCGCCCTGACGCGCGTATTGTCGTGCTGACGGGGTATGGGGCGATAGCAACAGCCGTGGCGGCCGTTAAAATCGGCGCGACTGATTATTTGGCGAAACCTGCGGATGCAAAGGACGTGACCAATGCCTTGCTTGCGCTGGGCGATGAGCTGCCGCCACCACCCGAAAACCCGATGAGCGCGGATCGCGTGCGATGGGAACATATCCAGCGGGTCTATGAGCTATGTGATCGGAATGTGTCTGAAACAGCGCGCCGTTTGTCGATGCACCGCCGCACGTTGCAGCGTATCCTGGCCAAGCGCAGCCCGCGGTAACCTATTTGTCGTCGTCAGAACCGCGCGACAGCAGATCAAACTTGCGCAGCTTGACGTAAAGCGATTGACGCGACAGCCCTAACATTTCAGCTGCGGCCACCCGATTGTTCATCGTCAGCTCAACTGCTGTTTCGATACACATCTTTTCCACCACATTTGTGGTTTCAGCGACGATATCTTTCAACGTGGCACTGCCAACCAGTTCAACCACCGAACGCATGCTGTCGTCACTGGCAGGATTGGGTCGCGATTGGGTTGCTTCGGCCCTGTTTGCGTCGCGTAGAACAAAGGCAAAGACAGTTTGCTGCCCGGCGGACAGCTTGGTGATGGAAATCTCAACAGCACGTGGGCTGCCATATGTGCCCGCGAGTTTCGTGGCATAGTTCCGCATGCGCCCTGCACGGGCTGCATTTTCCGCCATGACTTTGAAATCGACACTGCCGCGCTGCAAATAGTCAGCAAAGCTGCGGCCACGCAGATTGATATCATGCGCGACATCAATCAGATCAAGAAACGCATCATTCGCCGATAAAACATCACCCACATCAGAGGTGAAGACCATCGGATCAGGGCCATCGGCATATAGCCCAACAAGGTTTTGGTTCAGCGTATCAGCGGACCCATGGCTTTGATTTTCGGGGACCAACCGGCATAGTAAAATCCGCTCGCCAGCAGCGCGGAAAAGGGTTGGGAACACTTCAACCGTGCCGCCGTTCCCGCGTAGTTCCGCCGTCACTTTCTTGTTTTGGTCCGAAATGGCCTGCGTCGCTAAGGCATCAACCATGTCACCGCGTTTGCGACCTTCGAAACAGCCAGACAGCTGATTGCCAATCAGATTCTCTAAGGGGCGATCAACAAGCGCCACCGCGGCCGAATTCGCCTCGGTAATCTCACCTGTCACGACCGATACAAACAGCACAGCGTCGGATGTGTTTTCCATCAACACACGAAAGCGGGTGTCATATTCGCGCTGGGTTTCATAGTCACGCTCCAGCGAAAGCTGGGCTTCGACCAGTTGCTGCTGCATCTCGGCAATGGGGCGCAGATCACGACCCAGAAGCAAGATGGCACCATCAGGGCCAATCCGGTGAAAGCTATAGCGTACCGGAGATTCCCACCGGTTGTTGCCATCTGTGTGGTTCAACTCAACAGGGCGTACCTTGGCATTGTTTTCAAGGAATTCTGCAAGCCGATTTTCAAATTTGGAAACGCTCTCAATCGTGAGAGACGTGCGGATATCCTTGTTTTCCCAGCTTTCGAGCTGACGGAAGGCCTCGTTCGTTGGATTAACAATGACAGAAAGGATCGAACCTGTTTCAGATATAACAACGCCAACATCGGCGACTTCGGCGATAATATCACCAAGGATTTCAGGTGCTATCAGCGGGATGGCCCCACTGTTCCAGTATTTTGTGCCGCGCGAAGTCATGGAAGACGCCTGTGGCTGGGAACCGTTCTCATGGCTTAGGTCCCGTCCCTGGCGTGTGCTGTGTTCTGCGTAATTTGTTGTAGGCCGCAAAGTCTTAGGGCCTCGTCTGGAATTCGTGTGGCATAGTCCGCCCCTGTAAGCGCCGTTACGTCGTCAATTGTCTCAACGTCCAGAATGGTGCCACCAACCACCACAGGGGGCGGGGTATCCGTCGAGGTTTTTATAACATCAATGATGTGGCGCAGTGATTCAAGCGTTTCACCGCGCGACGATGAGATAAAGACGCTACTGTACTTAGTGCGCATCAGACGTGCGGCAATATCTTCTGCCCGACCACCCAAAAGCAGCTTGACGGAAAAGCCTTTGCGACGCAGTTGACTGGTCAGAACGATGGCGCCCAGCGTGTGGTAAACATCTTGTAGAACGATCACCAAGATTGATGGTGCACCTGCTGGCGCTGTATTGTCGCTGGCCCAGTTTGGCCCCAGTTCGCGCATCATGGCCTGCAGACGGGACACGCCAATGGTGACGCTGGCAAAGCTAAGCTGGTCTGAACACCAGCGGTCCCCCATATCGCGGGCGACCGCGGGAATATAGATATCGGCCAAGTCTTCTGGCGATGCCCCCGCGGCCAATGCCGCTTGTATCGCGTCGCGACTTGTTTTGGGATCGGGATTCAACGCCGCATCGTTCAGGCTATCAAACAACAGATTATCAAGATCTGACCCTATTGGCGTATCCACGCTAGCCGTCGTAACCGGACGCCTTGCTGAATGTCGCGGCACCAAAGATGCCGTACTTTCCTTCTTGGCGTCAAAGTTTTGACGATCGGCCATCCATGTGTCCTCTGGCTGAATCAATGCCGGAAGGCGTTTTTTTACAGCAGTTGCGGTATTCTCGTTGGTGGGTATCGGAATGTCAAAGCAAATTGACAGATATGAAGTCGCAATGCCTGGTCAGTATCAAAAAGAATATATAAAACCGTCATTTACGGCCTTCTGGATAGCGATCTTCTGCAAGCAATGCGGTACAGTCTATACTGTAACTTCAAGTTGACACATGCCATGTTTGACACATATTCTTGACACAAGAAGCTGTCAGGGAACGTTTACATGGCCACCGCCAGCACGAATACAACAGGTGTTCAGTCACTTGGACGGCGCCTGTATTCTGACGCCGAAAGGGCCCGTCGCGATGCCACAAAATGGACCCTTGTTCAGGGTCTTTTGGCCCCCTTTCAGTTTGTCGTTTTCCTGATCTCTTTGGCGCTTGTAATCCGCTATCTTGTCACCGGTGCCGGATATGATGCCGCAACCCTTTCGATCATCATTAAAACAGCTGTTTTGCTGCTGATCATGGTGACCGGGGCGATCTGGGAAAAAGTGGTCTTTGGACAGTATCTTTTCGCCCCTGCGTTCTTTTGGGAAGATGTGTTCAGCTTTGCCGTTATCGCATTGCATTTATTATATGTTTTCGCCCTGCTGACTGATGCGGTAGCGCCTGTAGGCCAGATGTATCTGGCCCTTGTCGCCTATGCCGCTTACGTCGTTAACGCCGCCCAATTTGTTTGGAAACTGCGCCTGGCCAGACTGGACGCGGAGGCGCGCGGATGAACCGCCCATTGCCCCCCACAAATGGCGGTTGCCGGACCGCCCCTGTTCTTAAGGAACGGGGCCAGCGTGAGGTGTTTTGCGGCCTGACCGGCATCATCTGGTTACACCGCAAAATGCAGGACGCATTTTTCCTTGTTGTGGGGTCGCGCACCTGCGCCCATCTGCTGCAGTCGGCGGCGGGTGTGATGATCTTTGCCGAACCGCGATTCGGTACAGCGATTCTTGAAGAACAGGATTTGGCCGGCATGGCAGACGCGCATGTTGAGCTGGATCGCGAGGTTGAAAGGCTGCTTTCGCGTCGTCCAGACATCCGGCAGCTGTTTTTGGTGGGGTCCTGCCCATCTGAGGTGATCAAGATCGATCTGGCCCGTGCAGCAGAACGTCTGAGCCAGGTACATGCGCCGCATGTCCGGGTGCTGAATTACTCTGGCTCCGGGATTGAGACGACCTTCACCGAAGGTGAGGATGCTTGCCTGGCGTCGATGGTTCCTGTCCTGAAGGACACCAAAGAGCGCGAGCTACTGGTCGTCGGTGCCCTGCCAGATGTTGTTGAAGATCAGATGGTGTCGCTGCTGACGGACATGGGGATCGGCCCGATCCGCCTGCTTCCCGCGCGCCGGATTGATGACACCACGGCCGTGGGTGAAAACACCGTCTTTGCGCTCACCCAGCCGTTTCTGGGCGATACACATGCAGCACTCGAACGCCGCGGCGCCCGCCATATCGCGGCACCTTTCCCCTTTGGTGACGAAGGCACGACCGCTTGGTTGCGCGCCATAGCCATTGAATTTGGCGTCAGCGAAGAAACCTTTGAGGCCGTCACTGCCGCCCCCCGCGCCCGCGCCCGAAAAGCGATTGCCCAAGCGGCAGAGGCGTTGCACGGCAAGTCCGTCTTCTTCTTCCCAGACAGCCAGTTGGAAATTCCACTTGCGCGATTCCTGACCCGTGAATGCGGGATGACGGCAGTTGAGGTCGGCAGCCCCTATATCCACGATGCCCTGCACGGTCCTGACCTTGATCTGCTGCCCGCCGGCCCGCAAATCTCGGAAGGTCAGGATGTCGACAAGCAGCTGGAACGCGCCCGCGCCGCCCGCCCTGATTTGACAGTCTGTGGGCTTGGTCTTGCCAACCCGCTTGAGGCAGAGGGCCTTTCGACCAAATGGGCCATCGAATTGGTGTTCACGCCAGTGCATTTCTACGAGCAGGCAGGCGATCTCGCTGGTCTCTTCTCCCGCCCGCTGCGCCGTAAGTCGGTTCTCAGGATGGAGGCGGCGGAATGAACGCCTTCTTCATCTTGGTCCAAAAACTCCGGGGTCCGGGGCAGCGCCCCGAACAGCGCGGCATCGGAGATGTCGCATGAAGCTGACCGTCTGGACATATGAAGGCCCGCCCCATGTCGGCGCGATGCGCGTCGCGACGGCTATGAAGGGCTTGCACTATGTGCTGCACGCCCCGCAGGGTGATACCTACGCCGATCTTTTGTTCACGATGATCGAACGCCGGAACCATCGTCCGCCTGTCAGTTATACGACGTTTCAAGCGCGCGATCTGGGCGCCGATACCGCGACCCTGTTCAAAGCCTCCTGTCAGGATGCAGTTGATCGGTTTGACCCGCAGGCGATCATCGTCGGTGCCTCTTGCACCGCTGAATTGATCCAAGATGACCCGGCGGGCCTGGCTGAAACCATGGGGCTTTCGATCCCAGTTATTCCGTTGGAATTGCCCAGTTACAGCCGCAAAGAAAACTTTGGCGCGGATGAGACGTTCTATCAGATCGTCCGCAGCCTTGCGCAACCGCAAGAGCGCACACCACGCGTCACCTGCAACATCCTGGGCCCCACCGCGCTGGGTTTTCGCGCCCGCGACGATGTGGAAGAACTGACCGGGCTTTTGTCTGAGATGGGGATCAACGTGAATGTCGTGGCCCCGCTGAACGCCACGCCTGCTGACATTGCGCGCCTGCCTGCTGCGCATTTCAACGTGTTGCTATCCCCTGAAACGGGTGAGGCGGCCGCCCGGTTCCTCGAAAAGAACCATGATCAGCCTTACACCAAGGTCGTGCCAATTGGTGTGGGCGCGACACGTGACTTTATTGATGAGGTCGTTGCCATCACAGGCAAATCCGCAGCGATCGATGAAAGCCGCCTGCGCATGCCATGGTGGTCCAAATCCGTGGACAGCACCTATCTGACAGGCAAGCGCGTGTTCATCTTTGGCGATGGCACCCATGTTGCGGCGCACGCACGCATCGCCCGCGATGAGATGGGTTTCGAGGTGGTTGGTATCGGTTGCTACAACCGCGAAATGGCCCGGCCTATTCGCGCGCTCGCCAAAGAATACGGCGTCGAGGCGTTGATTACGGATGACTATCTAGAGGTCGAGGCGGCGATTGAACGCCTGAGCCCCGAAATGATCCTCGGCACGCAGATGGAACGCCATATCGGCAAGCGCTTGGGCATCCCATGCGCCGTCATTTCGGCACCTGTGCACGTGCAGGATTTCCCGGCACGCTATTCCCCGCAGGTCGGGTTCGAGGGCGCGAATGTTATTTTCGATACGCTGATCCATCCGCTTGTGATGGGGCTGGAAGAGCATCTGCTGACCATGTTCCGCGATGATTTTGAGTTCCATGATGCAGCTGGTCCAAGCCATCACGGCGGCAAGGCCAAAGCCAAAACAGAAGATGCCGCCGTTGAGCAGGTTCAGCTGACTGATGACAACGTGATCTGGCTCTCTGATGCGGAGCGGGAATTGAAGAAAATTCCCTTCTTCGTACGCGGTAAGGCCCGCCGCAATACCGAAACTTTCGCGATGGAAAAAGGGCTGCACGAAATCAGCCTTGATACGCTTTACGAGGCAAAGGCCCATTATGCGCGATGAGGTGATCCATAAACCTTACCGCGTGGTCATTGTCACGCTGGATGCCCATGCCGCAGGTCCTGCAGCACGGGTTTCGGCGCGTTTGGCGCCTGATTTTCCGGGGCTTGAGGTGCAGGTTTTGTCTGCCGCTGAATGGGGTGAATGCCCAGAGGCGCTGACCAAGGCCAAGGCTGCGATAGCGACGGGCGATATTATCATCGCCAACCTTTTGTTCCTGGAAGAGCACATCAACGCGATCTTGCCTGCCATGGCCGCACGCCGTGAAGATTGCGATGCGATGGTTGGCATGATTGCCGACGCGCAGGTGGTCAAGCTGACCCGCATGGGTGATCTCGATATGGCCAAGCCTGCCAGCGGTGCGATGGCATTGCTGAAAAAGCTGCGCGGCTCTGGCAAGCCGTCGACTGAATCGGGTGCCAAGAAAATGCGCATGCTGCGCCGCCTGCCCAAGATCCTGCGGATGATCCCCGGCAAGGCGCAGGACCTGCGCGCTTGGTTTTTATCGATGCAATATTGGCTGGGCGGGTCGGATGACAATGTCGAACATCTGATCCGTTTCCTGATTGGCCGTTATGCCACGCGTGCGGATTGGCAAGGTTCAACGGCCAATGCGCCAATTGAGTATCCTGATGTCGGGCTTTATCATCCTGATCTGCCTGACCATCACATCACCACCGATTTGACAGACCTGCCCGGCCCCGATGCCCCGGTCGCGACGATTGGTGTCTTGATGTTGCGGTCTTATGTGCTTGCGTCGGATTGCGCCCATTATGATGCGGTGATCCGGTCGTTTGAGGCGCAGGGCATGCGCGTCATTCCGGCCTTTGCCGGTGGTCTGGATGGCAAGCCAGCGGTCGATGCCTACTTCATGGGTCGGGTCGATGCGCTTGTCTCGTTGACGGGTTTTTCCTTGATTGGCGGTCCTGCCTACAACGACAGCGACAAGGCAATTGCACTCCTGAAAGAGCTAGATGTGCCTTACATCGCCGCCCAACCGCTTGAGTTTCAGACGATCGAACAATGGGAGGCCAGCGCCCAGGGGCTTGGCCCGATCGAGACCACGATGCTGATTGCGCTGCCCGAATTGGATGGTGCGACGAACCCGACGGTCTTTGCCGGCCGTCACGGGATGGACAGCCCCCAAGCATCTGATTGCAAGGCAATGGCACCCTGTGTTGAGCGGATTACCGTTCTCACCGAAAAGACAAAGCGTCTGGCCCTGCTGCGCCGTAAACGCAATGCGACGAAGAAGGTCGGTATCGTCCTGTTTGGCTTCCCGCCCAATGCGGGCGCTATGGGGACGGCTGCTTATCTGAGCGTGTTTGAAAGCCTGCACAACACGCTGACGCGGATGAAGGCCGAAGGCTACACCGTTGATGTGCCCGAAACGGTCGATGATCTGCGCGCCGCGATCCTGCAAGGTAATGCCGCACAATATGGCCAGCAGGCCAATGTCGCCGCCCATGTTGATGCTGACACCATCGTGCGTACCAGCCCTCATTTGGCTGAGGTTGAGGCCGTTTGGGGCCCTGCACCCGGCAAGGTGCAGTCTGATGGGCGCGGTGTCTTTGTGCTGGGTCAGCAGTTTGGCAATGTCTTTGTCGGCGTACAGCCCGCCTTTGGCTATGAAGGCGATCCGATGCGCCTGCTGTTTGAAAAAGGCTTTGCGCCAACCCATGCCTTTGTCAGCTTCTATCTTTGGCTGCGCAATACCTTTGCCGCAGATGTTGTGCTGCATTTCGGGATGCATGGCGCGCTGGAATTTATGCCGGGCAAACAGGCTGGAATGAGTGGGCAGGATTGGCCGGATCGCCTGATTGGCGAAATGCCGAATGTGTATCTTTATGCCGCCAACAACCCATCCGAGGCGACCTTGGCCAAGCGCCGGTCAAATGCGGTGACGATCACCCATTTGACGCCGCCTTTGACGACCGCTGGCCTCTACAAAGGCCTGGCTGAGTTGAAGGACAGCCTGACCCGCTGGCGCGAAATGCCTGTGGATGATGATCAACGCGCTGATCTGGAACAATTGATCCGCGATCAGGCCAATGCGGTCGATATGAATGCGCGCGACATCGATACGCTCTGGCTGAAACTGCTGGAGACCGAAGGGTCCTTGATCACCGAGGGATTGCATGTTGTGGGCAAGCCTTTGTCTGGGGCTGCGCGTGCCGACATGATGAGGCTGATGCCCGAAGGTGAAGCTGCTGATCACGCCGCAGAACTGCTGAAAGAAGACCATGAACTGCCCGCATTGATGCGTGCGCTGTCGGGTCACTACATTGAACCGGTGCCAGGTGGCGACTTGATCCGTGCGCCCCAGATCGTACCGACGGGGCGCAATATTCACGCCTTTGATCCCTTCCGCATGCCGACGGCCTTTGCCATGTCGGAAGGTGCGAAACAGGCGGATCTGCTGTTGGAAACCCATGCCAGCCTGCCGCGCACTGTGGCGTTGGTGCTTTGGGGGTCTGACAATATCAAATCTGACGGCGGCCCCATTGGTCAGGCCCTTGCCCTGATGGGGGCTGTCCCCCGGTTTGATGCCTTTGGGAGGCTGTCTGGGGCAGATCTGATCCCGCTAGAAAAACTAGGTCGCCCGCGCATTGATGTGGTGATGACCCTATCAGGCATTTTCCGCGATCTGCTGCCCTTGCAGACCCGGATGCTGGCCGAGGCTGCCTTGAAATGCGCGACTGCGGATGAACCGCTGGAGCAGAACTTCATCCGCGCCCATGCGCTGGCCTATGCCAAAGAGATGGGGTGCGAATTGGAAGAAGCCGCGCTGCGGGTCTTCTCAAACGCCGAAGGTGCCTATGGGTCCAACGTCAACCAATTGGTCGATAGCTCGGCCTTTGGGGATGAAGATGAGTTGGCCGATGCTTATGAGGCGCGCAAAAGCTTTGCCTACGGCGTGAACGGCAAGGCCGCGCAGAACCCCGCTTTGCTGCAGAAGGCGTTGAAAGACGTCGATCTGGCTTACCAGAACCTCGAGTCCGTTGAGCTGGGGGTGACCACAGTTGACCACTATTTCGATACGCTGGGTGGCATTTCGCGCGCTGTAAAGCGCGCCAAAGGCGGTCAAAGCGCGCCTGTTTATATTGGCGACCAGACACGCGGGTCTGCCAAAGTGCGGACTTTGCAGGATCAGGTGGCGCTAGAGACACGCAGCCGCAGCCTGAACCCCAAATTCTATGAAGCGCTGTTGAACCACGGCCATGAAGGCGTGCGCCAGATTGAGGCACATGTGACCAATACGCTGGGTTGGTCCGCGACCACCGGCGAGGTGGAGCCTTGGGTCTATCAGCGCCTGTCAGAGACTTTTGTGCTGGACGCAGAGATGCGTGAGCGGTTGGCGGCACTGAACCCGCAAGCCTCGATGCGCATGGCGAACCGCCTGCTGGAAGCATCGGATCGCGACTATTGGGCGCCGGACGCAGACACGCTTGCCGCCCTGCAGGATGCGGCGGATGCGCTGGAAGACCGGATGGAAGGGGTGGCCGCCGAATGATGTATTTTGCAACAGGTTTTGCGCCCCGTTGGGTCGCGCCGCAAAGGGGGCCAGCCCCCTCGTCGCTGCGCTCGTCACCCCCGGAGTTTATTCACCAAGATGAAGATGAAAGGAGGCTCGCATGAGCCCCAGAGATGACGTTCCAAACCTAAAAGGACTGGATGGCGAAGGGTCTGTTCAGGTCCATCAGCCAGAGGATGCCAAGATCGAGGGCGCGAAGGTGTTTTCGGTTTATGGCAAGGGTGGGATTGGTAAGTCGACGACCTCATCCAACCTCTCCGCCGCCTTTTCGATGCTGGGTAAGCGCGTGTTGCAGATTGGTTGTGATCCCAAACATGACAGCACGTTCACGCTGACCGGGTCATTGGTTCCCACGGTGATTGATATCCTGAAGGAGGTTGATTTCCATGCCGAGGAATTGCGTCCAGAGGATTTCATCTTTGACGGCTTCAATGGCGTCAAATGTGTCGAAGCCGGTGGTCCGCCTGCTGGTACAGGCTGTGGCGGTTATGTTGTTGGCCAGACGGTCAAATTGCTCAAGCAGCATCATCTGCTGGAAGATACCGATGTCGTGATCTTCGATGTCTTGGGTGATGTAGTTTGCGGTGGTTTTGCGGCCCCGTTGCAGCATGCGGATCGTGCGCTGATCGTCACCGCCAATGATTTTGACAGCATCTACGCGATGAACCGGATTATCGCGGCGGTGCAGGCGAAATCATCCAACTACAAAGTACGGCTGGCCGGGTGTGTCGCCAACCGTAGCCGAGAAACCGACGAGGTTGATCGCTACTGCGAGACTGTCGGCTTCAACCGCATCGCCCATATGCCTGACCTGGATGCGATCCGCCGCAGCCGTTTGAAGAAGAAGACGCTGTTTGAGATGGAGGATGAGGAAGACATCGTTCAGGTCCGTAAGGAATACATCCGCTTGGCCGAAACGCTATGGAATGGGACAGAGCCTTTGGCCCCGGCCCCCCTGCCCGACCGCGAAATCTTTGAACTGCTTGGGTTTGATTGATGCCTGACTACGCCGCCACACGCGACCGGGTTGAAGATTACTTCGACCGCACCGCCACCAAAACATGGGAGCGTCTGACCTCAGACGCGCCCGTTTCTGGTGTGCGGGCCACGGTACGTGCGGGGCGTGACAAGATGCGCGCGCTTATGTTGGCACAATTGCCCGAAGACCTGCGTGGTGCGCGGATTCTCGATGCAGGTTGCGGCACCGGTGCGATGGCGGTTGAGCTGGCCCAGCGCGGCGCGGATGTTGTGGCCGTTGATATCTCACCCGCTTTGGTCGGGATCGCCAAACGGCGGATGCCTGCAAATCTGGCGGGCCATATCACATGGGTTGCTGGGGATATGCTGGACGCCACAAGCGGTGGTTTTGATCATGCCCTCGCGATGGATTCGCTGATTTACTACAGCGCGCCGGATATCGCCGCCCTTTTGGGGCAGGCCAGCCGGCGCATCAGTGGCAAATTCATCTTTACCCTGCCGCCGCGCACCCCTGCGCTGATGATGATGTGGCGTGTGGGCAAGCTGTTTCCGCGTGCCGACCGCAGCCCAGTGATGATCCCGCAAACGACCGCCGCCATCGCAACCGCTTTGCGTGTTGCGGGTGTGCAGGGGCGATTGGTTGAGGTGGATCGCGTGAAATCAGGTTTCTACATCTCGAACGCTTTGGTTTTTGAGGGGAAGAGCGCATGATCTTCAAAGCCTCATCCTTGAAGAAACTATCTGTTGATCTCTTGCCGTTCAGTGATGCGGTAAGTGATGATTTGCCCCTTGGCCAATTGCTGCGCTTGTCCTTGTTCCAGGTCTCTGTTGGCATGGCCGCTGTCATGCTGCTGGGCACATTGAACCGGGTGATGATTGTTGAGCTGGATATCGGCGCGATGCTGGTGGCGGCGATGATTGCCTTGCCGGTTTTGGTGGCACCGTTGCGTGCCTTGGTTGGCTATAAGTCTGACAACTATAAATCTGCGATTGGGTGGAAGCGTATTCCCTACCTTTGGTTGGGCACGATGTGGCAGTTTGGTGGGCTGGCGATCATGCCGATGGCGCTGTTGGTGTTGTCCGGTGATCGCACATTGGATTGGCCGATTGCTGGCTACGTCGGGGCCGCGCTGGCGTTTCTGATGACCGGTTTTGGCATGCATATGACGCAGACCGCTGGTCTGGCGCTTGCTGCTGATCGTGCGACGGAAGAGACACGGCCCAAGGTTGTTGCCCTGCTTTATGTGATGAACCTTGTTGGTATGGCCTTTGCGGCCATCATCATCGGGGCTTTGCTACGTGATTACTCCGCGCTGCGGTTGGTGCAGGTTGTGCAGGGGACGGCTGTTGTGACCTTGTTGTTGAACCTGATCGCTCTGTGGCGACAGGAAAGGGTGAAGCCCATGACCAAGGCGGAACGCGCCGAGGCCTCGCCCACATTCCGCGATGCCTGGACTGACCTGTCCGCCGGTGGTGATGCCGGGCGACTGTTGGCGGTCGTGTTTCTTGGGACCATGGCGTTCAACATGCAAGATGTGCTGCTGGAACCCTATGGCGGCGAAATTCTGGGCCTGTCTGTTTCTGCCACAACACTGTTGACGGCCATGTGGGCCGGGGGCGCATTGATCGCATTTGGCTTTGCGGCACGCTGGCTGGCCAAGGGGATGGACCCTTACCGAATGTGCGCGCGCGGGATCCTTGCAGGCATTCTTGCTTTCTGTGCTGTGATCTTTTCGGCCCCTGTTGGGTCGCCCGCCTTGTTCTATCTTGGCGCGGCTTTGATTGGTTTCGGGGGCGGCCTTTTCGGCGTCTCGACCCTGACAGCCGCTATGACAATGCCCACGCTTGGCAATGCCGGTCGTGGGTTGGCCTTGGGTGCTTGGGGGGCTGCGCAAGCCACCGGTGCCGGGCTGTCCATCTTTATCGGGGGCACCATGCGTGACCTCGTGAACCATGCCGCTGGGAACGGCACTTTGGGAGAGGCGCTCGCCACGCCTGCCACGGGCTATTCGGTCGTTTACCACACCGAAATTGGCCTTTTATTCCTCACCCTCATTGTGCTGGGGCCGCTTGTGCGGTTGCGGCCAATCAACACCGGAAGGTCTGCCAAGCTGGGATTGGCAGACTTCCCGACCTAACCACCGAAAGGACATCAAAATGGTTGGTGAAACATTCTTTGGAGACTTCGATCTGGCGAGCGCAGCGATATGGCTCTTCTGGATCTTCTTTGCGGGGCTTGTCGTCTATCTACAAACTGAAAACATGCGCGAAGGCTATCCTCTGCGTGACGATCAAGACGGCGTG
Organism: Pseudomonadota bacterium; assembly: GCA_038533095.1. Classification (GTDB taxonomy): domain Bacteria; phylum Pseudomonadota; class Alphaproteobacteria; order Rhodobacterales; family Rhodobacteraceae; genus Yoonia. The sequence continues at coordinate 10,026 of JBCAZI010000045.1, read as the reverse complement.
CCAGCCAACGAAAGCCTGTTTCCTGTTCCGAAGGAAAAGACCTTCAAACTGCGCGATGGGCGGGGCGAGCTGACTGTGCCATCACGTGAATACGAAGACAGCAAGATGCGTACTGATTTGGCGTTGGCACAGTCATCAGCATCAACCGGGTCGCCCTGGATCCCGACGGGTGATCCGATGCTTGATGGCGTTGGTCCTGCCGCTTGGGCCCCACGCCGCGACGTGCCTGAACTAGACGCGCATGGTCACGTGAAAATCCGCCCCATGTCGCTGTTGGAAGATTTCAAAATCGCTGCTGGCCGCGACCCGCGCGGCTTGGCTGTGGTTGGCCGCGATGGCGAAGTTGTTGGCCGTGTCACCGATATGTGGGTCGACGTGCCAGAGCAGATGGTGCGCTTTCTGACGGTTGACCTGAACCCTGAAGGTACGGGCAAGACACGCCTGATCCCCCTCAACATGGCGAAGATCGGCACCGACCGTGTGGTCGTACGTTCGCTCATGGCTAGCAATTGGGACAACGTACCAGCCACGCGCAGCATGGAGCAGGTGACCCTGCTCGAGGAGGAAAAGATCATGGCCTATTACGCCGGCGGTACGATGTACGCCTCTTGAACTTGGACAAAATGAAACGGTGATCCCGGTTCGCCACCGGGGTCACGAAGATCAGCATAGGGAACATGTCATGAGCCACGACGATTTCAATTTTGAACCCATTAGGGGGCTGCCAGAGCAGTTGCCCGAAGGGGAACATATCTTGTGGCAGGGCGCGCCTGATCCGCGCCGTCTGGCGCGCGAGGCTTTGGGCCTGCGCTGGGTCTTTGCCTATTTTGCACTGCTTGCCTTTTGGCGCGTGGGCGTGTCTTCGGCGGAATTCCCGTTTGGCATCGCTCTGATGCATGGTTTGCCGTTCATCCTGTCGGGGCTTGTGGCCTGCGCCATTCTTTATGGCATCGCCTATGTGCAGGCCCGGTCCACCGTTTACACGCTGACAAACAAGCGGGTGGCGATGCGCATTGGTGCCGCGCTGACCATGACGTTGAACCTGCCCTACACGTGGATCGGCACGGCGAAACTGGACCTTAAGTCTTCGGGCCATGGCACTTTAGCGTTTGAACTGATCGGCGAAACCCGGATTTCCTATCTGATGTCCTGGCCACATGTCCGGCCGTGGCGCATGGCGCGGACCCAGCCCGCGCTGCGCTGCATCCCGGATGCTGAAAGCGTCGCCCGTATTTTTGCCGAAGCGGCAGAAACCCGGATTTCCGAACCACGTGTGGAACGCATCGATCAAACAGACGGCAATGCCGTCGCAGCGGAGTAACGAACTATGTCTCAGCTCGAACAACAAATGCGTCACCGGGACAAGGAAATGGTTCCCCGGATCTTGGTACAGGCCATGTTTGCTCTGATGGCGGCCAGCCTTGCGATTGTCGCCTATGCGCAGTGGTTTGATGTGCCCAACCGGGGTGTCCTGGTCGAAGCACCGATCGTGCAATCGCTAGAGATTACCATGCAGGGTGACCGCAGTGGTATCTATCAGGTGCGCACAACGGACGGCACTTTGATCGCATCATCATCCGATGAAAAGGCAGGCTTTCTGGGCGTCATCGGGCGTGTCATCGACCGTGAGCGTTTCAAGAACAACGTGACCGGAAACGCCCCATTTGCGGTCGTGCGCCGCGAGAACGGCAACATCGCCATCATTGATGACACCACCGATCTGCGGGTCGAGCTGATCGGATACGGCAAAGATAACGTGGCAGCCTTCGCCAGGCTGCTGGACTGAAACCGTGCGCGGATTAGCCCCCGGCACCTTTTGTGAAAGGGAACTCACATGGGACTATTTTTGAGAGAGAAAGAAACCGCGCCTTGCACGGTCACGATCTCGCATCGTTTTGAAGAACTGTCGGCGCATGTGCGTCTGGACAATGGTGCTGTGATTCATCCGGGTGACACGGTGCAGGTTCAGGGGCCAGAAATCATGGCCGCTTTCGGTGAAATCATCGAAGAAAAGCGTACAGCAGTGATCACCCGTGCCTCCAAACTCGAACAGCTCTGGACCCGCGCGACCGGCGATCTGGAGTTCATGGAGCTTTGCGAATTTTCATTCAGTGAAGAGGTGTTGTCATGAACATGCACTCATCCACAGCCGCCACCGCAGAAGAGGCGATCGCCGCGCAGGAGGCATTGCCGCCGCTGACCAATGAAGAAGCAACGCAGGTGGCAATGTCTAACACATTGCTGACCCCGCGGTTCTACACCACCGACTTTGACGAGATGGATGCCATTGATGTCTCCTCTGTCCGCGATGAATGGGACGTGTTGATCGGCCAGATGAAGGCCGACCCGAACAAGGGCCATTTCAAGAAAAACGAAGACTGGGATGATGTCGATTGGGACGGGATGGAGCCTGCATTGAAGGCAGAGTTCATCGACTTTTTGATCTCATCCTGCACCGCTGAGTTTTCGGGCTGCGTCCTTTACAAGGAAATGAAGCGTCGCGGCTCGAATAAAGACATCACCGAGCTTTTCCAGCTGATGGCACGGGATGAGGCGCGCCACGCCGGTTTCATCAACGATGCGCTGCGTGAAGCAGGTATTGCGGTAAACCTCGGCTTTCTGACGCAGGCCAAGAAATACACGTATTTCCGACCCAAGTTCATCTACTACGCGACCTATCTGTCCGAGAAGATTGGTTATGCCCGCTACATCACGATCTTCCGCCATCTTGAGGCCAATCCGGAACATCGTTTTCACCCGATCTTCAAATGGTTCCGTGAGTGGTGCAATGATGAGTTTTCCCATGGTGAGGCCTTTGCCCTGCTGTTGAAAACGGATCCGCAGCTGACGGAAAGCCGCGTGAACAAGATGTGGATCAAATTCTTCCTGACAGCTGTCTATTCCACCATGTGGGTGCGCGATCACCAGCGGCCTGAATTCCACAAGGCGCTGGGCGTTGACCCGAAATGGTACGGGCAAGAGGTGTTCCGCAAGACGTCGGAGATCTCCAAGCAGGTGTTCCCGATGACATTGGACATCGACCACCCACGTTGGGTGCCGACCCTGAATCGCATGCAGGCGGCCAATGCGCAGATCGACGCGGGCCGCAAACAAGGCGGTCTGGGCGGCTGGGTCAAACGCATGGCTGGGTCTGCCAAGGCGGGTTTCGCCTTTGTGTCGCTATTGACCATCCCGGTTGAAAAGAACGCCGTCCCTGAAAGCCCCCGGTTGGAGCCTGCGTACTGATGACATCGCCTTGGATCGCATCGCTGCTTGCTATTTTCGTCTGGTGGTTCGCCACCGGGGCGATTTTGGTGGCGGTGCGGCGGGCAGATCGTTTGGGCACCCATGGGATGACAACGTTCATGGGGCTGCCTTTGCTGGCGCTGGGCGTTTGGGCGGTGGCCGTGTCACTGGCTGATGCCTCTGTGACGGGGGCGTATATTGGCTTTGCAGGTGCTTTGGCCATCTGGGGCTGGATCGAACTGGCCTTCCTCGCCGGTATTATCACTGGTCCGGTACGCGATGATTGCCCACCTGGCCTATCCGGGCGTGACAGGTTTTTCAGAGCATTCCAAACGGTTGCCTACCATGAATTGGCACTGGTTCTGGGCCTTTGGGGGTTGGTGATCGCATCGGAAGGTGCGGCCAACCGCATCGCGCTTGCGACCTATCTGGTGCTGTTTCTGGCGCGTATTCTGGCCAAGCTGAACCTCTATTTCGGGGTGCCCCGGATCAACACGGAATTCGTGCCTGATCGGCTGGACCACCTGAAATCATATTTCCGGCGCGGTCCGGTGACACTCGCCTTCCCAGCGGCGATCACCATTTTGACAGCGCTTTTGGCGGTCTGTGCAGAACGCCTGTGGACGGCTGGTTCGGACGTGACTGTCGTGGGCTTTGCCTTGCTGACGGCAATGGCAGGGCTGGCCTTATTGGAACACTGGCTGATGGTGGTCCCGCTGCCTGATGCGAAACTCTGGCGTTGGATGCTTCCGGCGCAAAAAACGATGACTGAAGAAGAAAGATAAGTGCAATGGACTTTGACGCCCTATTCAATGCGCAGCTCACAAAGCTGAAGGATGAAGGAAACTACCGGTATTTCGCTGAGTTAGAGCGGAAATGCGGCAAGTTCCCCCGCGCGGCTAACCATGCCGAAGAGGGCGTGCGCGATGTCACCGTTTGGTGCTCCAACGATTACCTGGGCATGGGTCAACACCCCAAGGTCATCGCTGCCATGTGCGAAGCGGTTGAGCGCACAGGCACGGGTGCGGGAGGTACGCGCAATATCTCTGGCACGAACCACGACCATCTGTTGTTGGAACGTGAATTGGCTGATTTGCATGGGAAAGAGGCAGCACTCCTCTTTACCTCTGGCTATGTATCCAACTGGGCCGCACTTTCGACTTTGGGCAGCCGTTTGGAAAACTGCGTGATCCTGTCGGATGCGGGTAACCATGCATCGATGATCGAAGGTATCCGTCACAGCCGTGCTGACAAGGTAATTTGGAAGCACAACGATGTGCATGATCTGGAAATGAAGCTGCGCGCGCTGCCTGCTGACGTGCCCAAGATCGTGGCCTTTGAAAGCGTCTATTCGATGGATGGCGATATTGCCCCGATCCGCGAAATCGTCGAAGTGGCCGAAAAATACGGTGCGATGACCTATCTGGATGAGGTGCACGCCGTTGGCATGTATGGCCCACGCGGTGGCGGGGTGAGCGAGCGTGAAGGTCTTGCAGATCGTATCACCCTGATCGAAGGGACATTGGGCAAAGCGTACGGCGTTGTCGGTGGGTACATCACCGGTTCCGCTGCCTTGTGTGACTTTATCCGCAGCTTTGCATCCGGCTTTATCTTTACCACCGCCTTGCCGCCTGCCGTGGCAGCAGCAGCACGGACATCCATCGCTTACCTCAAGACCTCTGAGATTGAACGCGCCCAACAACGCCGTCAGGTGGCGCGGATGCGCGCCGCACTGGACCGTGAGGGGATTCCGCATATGCCAAACGAAAGCCATATCATCCCGGTGATGATTGGCGACCCTGTTAAGACACGGATGTTGGCCGATTATTTGATGCGCGAATGGGATATTTATGTGCAACCGATCAATTATCCGACCGTTCCCAAGGGCACAGAACGGCTAAGGTTCACCCCATCGCCACTGCATACGGATGCTGATATTGATCATCTTATCAATGCTTTAAGCGTTCTTTGGCGGCAATGCGCGCTCGCCCACGCAGTGGCATAATGCCTATCACGCAATCTTTTGCATACAGGGGTGGACCGTCCCGTTTGTTGCATTACATTGCTGTCCGACTGGGGCGAACGGTCACAGAACTAGATCGAAGAGGAATACGATCATGAAGAAATTTACAATCGCAGCAGCCTTTGCTGTCCTTTCCGCACCCGCATTTGCCGATGGTCATGCTGCCACTGTTGGTGACGCTGCCGCTGGTGAAGAGCAATTTAACCGCCAATGCGTTGCATGCCATGTGGTTGCCGATGCATCTGGTGAGGTGCTTGCTGGCCGCAATGCACGTACTGGCCCAAACCTTTATGGTCTGGCAGGCCGCACGATGGGGTCTGTTGAAGACTTCCGTTACAGCGACGCGCTGATCGAGCTGGGCGAAGCAGAAACACCTTGGACCGAAGAGGCCTTTGTTGGCTACGTGCAGGACCCAACAGGTTGGCTGCGTGAAACACTTGATAACCGTCGCGCCCGCGGCAAGATGGCATACCAGGTGCGTCAGGAAGAACAGGCATACGATCTTTACGCCTATCTCGCGACATTCGCTGCAGAAGAGTAAGCGATCTACATTGTTATCGGGGCCGTCAGGGGGAACCCTGGCGGCCTTTTATGTTTGGATGATTAGATCGGCGATTTTTGCCGGGTCTTCCTCATGCGCGAGGTGCCCCAAATCTGGCAATTCGGTCAATGTCGCATTGGGCAAGTGCTGCGCGGCATCCCGGCTGACCAGCGGCGGCACCGCTTTATCATTTGAGCCAGTGATCAGATGGACCGGTACGTCAATGCGGTTCAGCCGCGCCAACAATCCATCCAGCGACCATTGCGCCATCATCGATAGCGTCGCATCCACATGGCCTTTGTCCCGCGCCAGACGATAGTAGAGTTCCAGCCCTTGTTGATCCAAAGAAGATCCAGTGCCTTCGACAAGGCTGCGTACGCCGCTACGCGTTGTGGTGCTGGCAAATATGCCCGCACTGAATGGTGTTGCGGCCAAGGCCTTGGCCATCATTGGGAACAACCAGCCCGCCACGCCCTTAAAATTCCCAAGAGCTGCGTTGATTCCGACAATGCCTTTGCCCGATTGCATCCCAAGCTCCCACATCCGCAGTGCAATCGCAGCACCGGCCGAGTGACCGACTACGATCTCAGGGACCCAGTCTTGGTTACGACACAGGGCAAGCAGGTCTTCGGCCATATGATCCAACCCGCAGCGCTGCTGTGCGCCCAGTTGGGTGAACCCTTGTCCGGGCAGATCAATGGCAATCACCCGGTGGGTTTCAGCAAGTAGCGGGAATAGCCCACGAAAGCTCTGCGTGGCACCACCGGCGCCATGGATCAGTAAGATCAGCGGACCCGTGCCATGTTCCTGAATATGCCAGCGATGCGGCCTGTGCAGCAGCCGTCGCGAATATGACGTGAGAGGCCAATCCTTTGCGTCATCGGGCCAGCGCATCAATCGCCCAACGCGGTCGCGACGGATTTCGACAGGCGTTCCGCATCGGCGCGCGGCAAGGGCAGATAGGCCGCATCCAGCGTCTGGGCCAGGTTACGCAAGGCAGGCTCTGGCCGGTTGCCAGTGTCGATGACGATGGCGTCAGTACCATATGCCCGTAACACGCGAGCGATCTGCTGCGCATCGATGGCCGCTTGTTTGCGATCGGCCCGCCCATCCAGTGCGATATTGGCCCGCCCATCGGTCAGTATGGCGATGGTAGGTGTCAGCCCGCGCCGTGTGGCTTGGGTGGCCTGTTCAAACGCGGTCATCATACCTGCCGCAAGCGGCGTGCCGCCACCGCCCGGCAGTTCGGCCAAGCGGCGCTTGGTTTGCACCAGTGAACGGGTCGGGGGCAGTAGCAGTTCCGCCTCAGTCCCGCGGAAAGCCACCAAAGCCACATGATCGCGGCGTGCGTAAGCTTGGGCGAGCAGCAGTTCAACAGCGCCTTTCGCCTCGGCCAAACGTGTTAGGGCCGACGATCCAGAGGCATCAACTGTAAAGATCAGTAAACGGTCGGATTTTTCTTCAAATCGTTTGATGCGGATGTCAGTTGGCCTGATCTGCAACCCATCGCGCCCCGTCGCATTGCGCCGGATCGTTTGCCAGGGGGCTGCGGCCCGCAAAGTGCCAATAGGATCGATCCGCGCCCCATCGCTGATCCGCCCAGCGCGCGAAGGCAGCGGCCTGCCGCGCCGGTTACCCTTGCGGGCCGCACCGGTGCCATTGCCGCGGCCCGCGCGTGCCTTTTGCGCGGTCAGCTGGTCCAGCAAGTTATCCGGCAGCAGCGCGCGCACCGCGTCCAATAGCAGCTCATCTGGCAGATCGAGCGTGTCCTCCGTGCGGTTTTGTTCACTTTGCTCTGGCGGTGGTGCGGGCGGCGCCTCTTCGGTTTGCGGTTCGGGCACGCGGGTGGCGCGATGGGCGAGTGTGAGGGCGCAAGCGACCTCAATGTCCGTGCAGGTAACCGACTCGCGATCATGCAAAGCGGCATGCGCCTGTGCTGCGCGGATCGCGAAAAGTGGCGCGCGCATGCTGTCGATGCCCAGTTCATTGGCTATGCGGGTAATTTGTTCGGTCAGATCGGCGGGCACAGCAATGTCCACCAAGGCGCGCGCGTTTTCGGCCAATGGTGGCAGATCATCCGTGTCTTTCAAACGGCATTCGGACAGGTCCACATGAAACGCCAGCCGTTCTGCCAGTTTTGGGTTCAGGCATTCATCAGCCTCTGCCCCCTCATCAAGCGCGATCAGCGTATGTTTGCGGTCCTTATCCAGCGCAACGGCCAGCCGCGCGGCAAGTGCCGTTGTGGCGCGTTCGGCCATGGCAAGTACCAAAGTGCCAGGCGTCTCTAACACGCCCTTTTCCTGCACTAAGTGACCGCTGGCGAGTGTTGCGGATAGGTCCAGACCGCCAAACAGCGCCTCATCCGATATCGCCGGATGCAACCGTTTCGCGTCTGATGACATTATGGCCGTCAAGCGATCACGGACAGGGCCGGACCGCGCGCGGATGCAAATGCCACCCAATCCAGGGTCAAGCTGCAAAAGTTGCAACGCAAGGGTTGCATGGGTCCAGCTTTGACTAGCCAAGGACTTCTTCCACAGTGCGGGCCACGCGTGTGCCGCTGCCGGCCTCATCCAATGGATCGCGGCGCAGGCGGTGGCGCAGGGCCATGGGTGCAACAGTGCGGACATGCGCGCGGGTCAGTGCTGTGTCATCGCGCCAGGCGGCATAGGCGCGGGCGGCCTTTAGCAAGGTCAGTTCACCACGCAGACCATCAGAACCAAGCGCGAGACAGAGCTCAGCGACATCGGAGAGGGTCTTTTCGGGTGTTTTCAGTTTTGTGAGAGACTTACGTGCCTTTAAAATGCGATCCCGGATCGCTGCATCTTCGGCCTGCCACCGCAGCATGAAGGCTGCGTTGTCGTTCTCAAAAGCATCGCGGCGTTTGATCACTTCGACTCGTGTTTCGACCTCTTTGGGCGAGGCAACCTCAACAGACAGGCCAAAACGATCCAAGAGTTGGGGGCGCAACTCACCCTCTTCGGGGTTTCCTGACCCGACCAACACAAAGCGCGCAGGATGGCGGATGGACAGCCCTTCACGCTCAACCACGTTTTCACCGGACTGGGCGACATCAAGCAGCAGATCAACGATGTGATCCTCTAGCAAGTTCACCTCGTCTATATAAAGGTAGCCACGGTTGGCACGTGCCAGCAGACCCGGCTGAAACGCCTTCTCACCTTTGGTCAGCGCCTTTTCGATGTCCAATGCCCCGGTCACGCGATCCTCTGTTGCGCCAAGTGGCAGATCGACGACGGGCGTTGGCATTTCAGAGGCGCGTTTCGATACTAACCCGGCCCAATCGGGCACATCTTTGGCTTTTGCGCTGTTGATGGGGCAGCCTTTGACGGCCTTGATCGGCGGTAGCAAAGCAGCCAGTGCACGTACCGCAGTCGATTTGCCTGTGCCCCGGTCGCCAAAGACCAGAACGCCGCCGATGCTGGCGTCAATCGCCGTCAGGATCATCGCCTGTTTCATCTCGTCCTGGCCGACAATGGCGGAGAAAGGGAATGCTTGCATCTAACTGGCCTCAAGTTTGGCTAAGGGTGAGGTGCCGTTCCACGTACCACGGTCCGAATGAACGGCGAAACGGGCATAGAGTTCTTCGCGAAACCAGCCTTCGTCACGGACAGCGCGGATCGCTTCGGCATGGGGACCGGTGCGGGCGAAACTGGCCATCGCTTTTTCGGACGGCCAGATTGAGAAGGTGACCTGATGCAGCATTGGCACCTCGCCAATGCCGATCTTGAAGGCGACGTTAGGGTCCTTGCCGATCATATCCGAGATATTGGGCACGCGGCCCCAGAACCGGGTCAGAATGCTGGGTTTGATGGTTGCCCGGGTCAATGCCGCGAGCGGACCTGCCGTTTCCGGCATCGAGGGTTCGAACGGAGACTGGCCCGACCATGCCCCCCGCGAGGTCTGGGTTTGCAGGAAGACGGCCCAGTTTTCCGTGGCACGCCTTTGATAGGTGGCGAATATGCCAGACTGCGTGCGTTCCCGCGCTGTTTCCGCGTCGGGCCAGGTAGCGAGGATCGCGTAGACAGCGGTGTTCGGCACTGGCGTAAACCCTTCGCCTGTGCCTGATCCACAAAGTTTCCAGAATCCGATGTCGGGGGTACGCGCCAGCGGCAGTCTTGCCCCGCCCATCATCACCAACGCCCAAGCACGGGCCAGCGGCCCGGCAAAGCGGAAGAAAGACAGGCTGACAGTTTGC
>JBCAZI010000044.1:0-28100 GCA_038533095.1 Pseudomonadota bacterium | reverse complement strand
ATACGTGAAAGGATCATCCCATGCGCAACTTCCACCATCCTGGCCGTTCACCCGTCTATGCCACCAATGGTATGTGCGCCACCTCGCATCCGCTGGCGGCCAAGGTCGCCGTTCAGATGATGGAGGCGGGGGGCAATGCGATGGATGGGGCCATCGCGGGGGCGGTGCTCTTGGGGCTGTGTGAGCCGCAAATGACGGGGATCGGCGGGGATTGCTTTGTGCTAATGACACCACCGGGCGAAGACCGGGTGGTGGCGCTGAACGGATCAGGTCGGGCACCCGCCGGAATTGATGGCGCGGCCTTGCGCAGCAAAGGGGCGACCATCGCACCTTACTCAGCCGACGCCGTGACCGTGCCCGGCGCGGTTGATGCTTTTTGCAAACTGTCGAAAGACTGGGGAAAACTGGGGTTGAAGGCCGTGCTTGCGCCATCCATCCACTATGCTGAAGCGGGTATCCCTGTGGCCGAACGCGTGGCCTTTGACTGGGCGCAGTCGGTGGATAACCTCTCGGGCCATGCCCGCGATCTTTATCTGATGAACAACGTAGCGCCCCAGCCGGGGCAGATGTTCCGCGCTCCCGAACAGGCACAAGTCCTGCGGCGTATCGCCATGGACGGGCGTGAGGGGTTTTACGAAGGCGAAGTCGCCGAAGATATGGTCGCATCGCTGAACGCGCTGGGCGGCACACATACGCTGGATGATTTCGCCAATACCGCCTGCGACTACACCGACCCGATCATGGGTGACTATGGCGGGCTCGACCTGTATGAGCATCCACCCAACGGGCAGGGTGCCACGGCGATCCTGCTGCTGAATATGCTCAAACATTTCGACATCGCCGGGATGGACCCCTGGGGTGCCGAACGCGCGCATATTGAGGCTGAGGCGACCAAACTGGCCTATGACACCCGCAACCGCTTTCTGTCAGACCCCGACTACATGACGCGGCTAGACTATATGACGTCACCCGACACGGCCGCCAAACTCGCAGCACTGATCGATCCCGCCCGCGCCATGCCCGCCGGGCTGCCGGGGGCAGAAGCGGTGCACAAGGACACGATCTATATCACGGTCGTCGACAAAGACCGCATGTGTGTGTCGCTGATCTACTCTGTTTTCCATGCCTTCGGCTCCGGCATCGCATCAGATAAATTCGGCGTGTTGTTCCAGAACCGAGGCGCCGGGTTCACGCTGGAAGAGGGGCACCCGAATGAGGTCGGCCCCGGCAAACGCCCCATGCACACGATCATCCCTGCGATGCTGAAAAAAGAGGGTCGCGTGATGATGTCCTTCGGCGTGATGGGCGGGCAGTACCAATCCACCGGACACGCGCGTTTCGTGACCAATATCACCGATTTCGGGCTGTCCCCCCAGGCGGCGATGGACGCGCCACGGTGTTTTGCCGAGGCCGACGAACTGCGGGTCGAGGATGGCTATAGCGATGCCGTGAAAGCGGAACTGACAGCGCTGGGACACAAGGTGGTGCGGCCAGAGACGGCGATCGGGGGATCACAGGCGATCCTGCTGCATGAGGACGGGGTGCTTGAGGGCGGCAGTGACCCACGCAAAGATGGGTGCGCGATTGGGTATTGAGGGAGGGGGGCAAAAAGAACCGCTTTTTCATATATAAACTATGCCGAATGACGGGTCTGCGGAACAAACCGGACTTATGAAATTGCGGCTTTCGCCGACGCGGCATACTTTTGCTGTTGCGGCAGACCGACTGCTGCCTCGTAGCGAAGGTCACCGAACCGGACGTTCACCAGCGCCAAAGACAGCTTCGATCTTGATTGGCAAAACTTCATGTTTTTCGCGGTTGTCATTCCTTTGTCGTGCAAGACCAGCGCTACCGGACAGAAATGAATGGATGCTAATATGCAAACTCCTTGCTGAGAAACTGAAAGGTTTTTGTTCCGGCGTCCCGTTCGATCCGACTTGCCCTGGTACACTAAGTATTGCCTTAGCGAACGAACCCGGTACGTCGGAGGCCCCTTCACCGAAGTTCAGGCATTTGAAAAGCTGGCTTCAATGATTGGACACTGGGAGTTGCGCGGTTTTGGGCGTTTCGTGTTTCTGGAGCGCGAGAGTGAACGACCGCTGGGACATTTCGGTGCTTTGCAGCTCAGTTCGTCTGAGCCCCCTGAAATTACTTGGACAATTTGGGATGAAATGGACCAATGCAAGGGTTTTGCCACCGAGGCCGGTGTTGCATTCAAGAGCTATGCCATGCGAGAGCTTGGGCTTTCCAACCTAATTGCACATGTACATCGCGACAATTCTGCCTCGCGACGCTTGGCTGAACGCTTAGGCGGTAAATTGGATGCCGAAGCGGCTCCGCCATCTTGGCTGCCAAGTTCGGTGTTGTATCGGTTTCGAACAATGGCCTGACCGAGCGGCCATTTGAACAGCGTGCCACATCATGCGCATTTGGGCTCGGCACCGGCCAACGCGGCATGTAATTGTCCGTTGGCGCGCCACGTATCATGTTGCACAGCGGCACGAGTAGTTCTCATTCGAATACCTTGCAGTGAGCATCGACTGGGCAACTCAAGAGCCGCTGCAAGAAACGAAACTCCGCGCTAAAGTGCGCCGCAGTCCCTCAACACAATTTCCGCCCGTTCTCGAACCGATACCTTGGGCAACGCAGTTGTTATGTAGCCAAATGCATCCAGCGCCTGCTCGATCCGGCGATGTTCCTGTACGGCCTCTTCAAAGCTGTGTCGTCTTTGGGCATCATTGGCAAAGAGAGGCTTCCAAGGCGGAACGACGAAAACGCGCGTCTCATATGCTTGCCTTTCTCCAAGCGTCTCTTCTAGCGTTGGGCCTCCGCAATGTGCCAAAGCGACCGCTGCGTCGATCAAGCCGCGGTCGAAAAACACAATGCCACCCCTTTGTTCCGCCACCTCTAAGTCGCGCTTGGCGATCTCGACAGCTCGCTGCGCGAAGGCTTTCATATTCACCCATGGCAACGCCTTCCCGCATCCAGCTAGTTCATCCGAAACGATGCGGCGTCCGGGCTCCGGGGTTGTCGCAAACCCGCGTTCTTCCAGTGCCTCCAGCAAGGTTGATTTTCCGCCGCCAGAACACCCTGTCAGCAAGACAAATCTACGGCTCAAATCAGCCCCCCCTGTTTGTCAGACCACCAGACCCAGATCGCGCAGATAGATAAAACCCTTGGGGATGTCTGCCTTACGGCGTAACTCCAACACCAGAAGCGGGTCTGAGCCGCAGTCAGACAGGGCCCGGAAGACCTCTGGCCAATGGATCTCACCCTCACCGGGTGCCCAATGGCGGTCAGCGTGGCCGTCCAGATCTTGCAGGTGAACGTGCAGCAATTGATCGCCTGCGTCCCGCACGAAGTAATCCACCGGTGGCGCGCCCGACATCCGGCGGGCCAGATGCGCGTGGCCGGTGTCGATGGACAGGGCAATCGCGTTTGAATTGAACGTATCAACCATCATCCGGCGGCTCGCTGGCTCCACGTCGAGGATATTCTCAATCACTAGCGTGATGCCCATGTCCTCTGCAGCCGCCACAACAGGGTCCATCACCGCATGAATACGGGCGAGTTTGGTTTCATCGTAGTTAGGCTTGGCCAATCGGTTCCATTGGTACCAGCGCGTGTAGGGCGAATGCAGGACCATTTGCCGGGCACCAACCCTGTCTGCCGCTTCCAGCGCTTTGAGAAAGCGTGCGGTGACAATTGGCCGGACCTCTGTGTCTTTGTTGTCCATGTCGAGGCCTTCGTAGGGGCCATGGATGCCGAGCCGGCCTTTATGCCCGTCCAAGGCCGCTTTCGCCGCTGCGATGCTGTCCTCAAATTCCGTCGTCAGGCCTTTGTGGCTGCCGAAGTCCTGCAACTCGATGTCCCGATCAGCCTCGAATAGCCAATCCCGGTGATCTGCGATTTCGGCGGCGGTCAGGCAGGCGCCGATCTTAAGCGGTTGCATGCTGGTTTCTCCTTGGGTCTGGAATCAGGACATAGGTGGCAATTGCAACAGACAGGCAAAGGGTCATGGCCAGAAAGCTGTACCAGCCGCCAAAGCTCTGCGTTGTCCAGGCGAAGGCAAAGGGGGCTGAAGCGTTCACGCCCATCTGCACGAAGGAAATCCAGCCAAGCCGTGCGCCGTAGCCCTTTTGCCCAAAGAGCGCGAGGGGCAGCGTGCCACGCGCAATGGTCTTGATCCCGTCGCCCATCCCATAGAGTGCTGCGGCGAGGATCACGCCCGGCAAGGTAAAACCCAGCGTAAGCAGCGTCAAAAATCCCGCCATCATGAGGCCCAACGCCAAAACGTAGGTCATGAGAGGATACATGTTCCGGCTGATGACCATCTCAAAGAACCGGCCCACCGTTTTGAAGGGGCCGATCACCGCGCCTGCCAGCGCGGCCATGGCGGCTGAGTGACCGAGGTCCTGCACATTCGTGACCCAGAGTGTCATCACTGCCCCCATCAGATATCCCGAAAAGATGAATGAGATCACCATCCAAAGCATCCCACGTTTACGGGCCTCTCCGGTCAATTCGGGCCATGGGCATCTCGTCAGATGCAGGGGCGTCGGGGTCTTTCAATACACCCCGCAACCCAAAGAAGTGGAGCGGTGCGCAAATCAGGACATAGGCGGCACCCAATATGACCCATGTTGTCGCCCAGCCGACACTGTTGAAGATCCAGAGCGTCAATGGCCAGAATATCGTAGAGGCCACCCCGCCAAAGAGCGTGATGACTGAGATTGACCGCTGCGTGGGAACACTCAGGTCAAGCCGCGCGACCGCGGCGAAGGCCACGTTGTAGAGCACGAACATCGCCCCCGCTTCGACCAGCAGGATTACAACAAAAAGGCTGACAGGGCCTGCGACCAACCCCAGCAGCATCAGCGCCGCACCAGAGGCCAGTGAGCCGATGGTCATCACCATGCGCCCGCCATATCGGTCCGTGAGCTTGCCCGCGACCGGTGCCAGAAACCCGCCAAAGAATAGAGCGAGCGATAGAACACCAAAGATCGACGTTAGGTCCATCCCCAGATCCCCCGCCATTTCAGGCAGGAGGATCGCGTACGCGTAGTAAAGTGCCCCGTACCCCATGATTTGCGTGATCCCAAGGGCGATGGCAGGGGTATAGTCGCGGTGGATCACCCTGCAGGCATGCCGCGATAGGCCTGACGCCCGGCGACCCATGTGCCTTGGATTGCAGGTGCCTGACCGTCCGGCCAATCGACCAACACGAGATCTGCGCGCTTGCCGGTCTTGATTTCACCCCGGTCTGTCAGGTTCATCGCCCGCGCTGGACCAGTCGAGACCAGCGACCAGATCGCCAGACGATCCGCGCGTTTTTCCGCATCCAGGCGCGCGACGGCGGACAACATCGCAGGATAGAAATAGTCAGAGGCAAGTGCGTCGCAAAACCCGGCCTCGACCATATCTCCTGCGCCGAGCGACCCGATGTGGCTGCCGCCGCGTGCGGCATTGGGCGAACCAAAGATAATCGTATCGCCATTGTCGCGGGCCGCTTGGGCCGCTTCGATGACCATGGGAAACTCTGCCGTCGCCGCGCCAAGGTTGCGGAAATAGCGCCGTGTCTCTGCCTTTGTGTCATCATGGCTGAGCATCGGTGCGCCCGCTTTGCGCCCTTGTTCGGCGACCTTCGCGATTGTTGCAGGTACATCGCCGCGGCGGTCCCAAACCTGACCCAGCAATGTCCGGTAGTCGTCTTCGGATATGCCCGACCGCTCTGCCTTTTTGGCAGTACGCTGACGCATGCGGTCATCATCCAGGCTGGCGATTGCGAAGTCCGGCGAAAATTCAAATTCACGGTCCTGCATGGGCACGTCGAAAGCACGCATGGTCATCGAGGTGTGATCATTGAAGGCCAGTGACGGCGTCAAAGGGGCCTGCAACGCCCATTCAATCGTATCCAGCGCTTCAAAGGCGAAGGTTTCCCACCGCAATTGCACCCGGTTTTCGACCGTGAGGCGCGGTGCGAGGCGCTGGATAGCTTCCATCAGTTCTCGGCTGCGGTCCACTTCCCGCAAGCCCGGTTCCCAGCCCAGCGTGATTGCGTGGTAAGCCGTGGCGATGCCGTTGCTGGCCAGCTGGCGATCCGTGTCGATCACGGCGGCATCGATGGGAAAGAAGACATTGGGGCGCGGCATCAGCTGGCGTTCGAATGCGTCGCCATGGACGTCGATCAGTGCGGGGGCAAGGGCCAGACCACGCGCATCAATGACATCGCCTTGCACCGGTCCGCCGATCTGGGCGATCACCCCATCGGCAACGGTCACGTTTGTCTGGGCGATCTCATCTGGCAGATAGACCGTCGCCCCTTGGTATGTGAACATCATCAGAGCCGTTCCAGTGTCAGATGCCAGTGCCATGACCCCGGCTTTTCATGTTCCTGATCTTTCAGGTTCAACACCTCAAAGCCAGAGAAAAGCGCGAGCAATTCGGATGCATCGCAGAAGTAATGCGGGTGGATTTTATCGGTGCCGGGTGCCTCAAACACCCAGGCATTGCGGCTGATCTCGCGGCCGGGATATTTGGTCTGTTCATGCGGGAGGCGACGCTTGGATAGCATCGTACCAAGGTAGGTGCCGCCGGGCTTTAACACCCGCCTGATTTCGGCAATCGTCCGCAGCAGAATATCTTCATCGCCATGATAGATCACATTCCAGCTGACCACATGGTCAAACGTGTGATCCGCGAAAGGCAGCTCATGCATCCGCGCATGTACCGTTTCGACACCTTCGAACTTGGCGATTTCGGTTAGCCCTTCGGCGGCGGCATCAAGCGCTGTCACCTGATGCCCGTGTTCAGCCAGCCAAATCGCATGGCGGCCAACACCTGCTCCAAGGTCCAGCACCTTTGAGCCCCGAGCAAACCCTTGGGCCCAGTCCTTGACATCGGCTTCTGGCTTTAACCATTTGCTCCCAACTTCGATATTGGCCCATTGGTCGTTCCAATGCGTGTCAGCCGTATCCGTCTTCATCTTTGTTCCCCGATAATCTTGATGCGGGCCCAGCCGCTGAGTTGTTCGATAGAGATCACGACCACAGCGATCATCAAGATCACCGTCATAGCGGTCGGGTAGTCGAAAAGGTCGAAACCCACTTTCAGTTCGATCCCGATACCCCCTGCGCCGACAAGCCCAAGGATGGTGGATGACCGCACTGCCTTTTCCAGCGCAAAAAGCGAGGTGGAAATAAACGCTGGCATCGCGGCCGGAATCGTCGCACAGGCGACAACGTCGAGCTTGCGCGCGCCTGTGGCGGTCAACGACTCAGATGGCCCTTTGTCGGTGCCTTCCATATCATCTGCAAAAAAGCGGCCGCAAAAGCCGATGGTGTCTACCGCAATCGCCAGCATCCCGGCAAACGGCCCCAGGCCCACGGCCACAACAAAGACGAGCGCCCAGGCAATATCCGGCACGGCGCGGATGAAGCCCAGAACGTTCCGCACAATCTGATTGACCCAGACGCCTGCGATCAGTCGGCGCGCAGCGAGCAGAGCGACAGGAATGGATAGGATCACCCCGATGACTGCCCCTGCAACGGCGATTTGTAACGTCTCGACCATTTTCCACCCCAACCGCGAGAGTGTTTGCGGGTCCGTATTGGGTGGAAAGGCACGGTCGAGGAAATCGGCAAAGCGCGGCGGTGCTGTCACCATCTTCTCAACTGAGAACCCTGCTCCAGCAAGACACCAAAAGATGAACGCAAGCCCCAGTGCATAGCCCAGAAAGCCAATGGCCGATGGCCGCTCACAGCGGGTTGGCAGAGCAAGATTAGTCATAGAGCCCTCTTAGATCAGATGCGCTGAGCGATGCGGCGGTTGCATCTAGTTTCACCCGCCCATCAGCCAGACCAATCACCCGGTCGCCGTATTTCAGGGCGTGCTCGATATGATGCGAGGTAAAGACGACGGTAACGCCTTCTTCGCGCGCGAGCTTGAAAAACAGTTCCATCACATCTTCGCCCGCTGCGGGGTCAAGTGAGGCGCAAGGCTCATCCGCGATCAAAACCTCAGGGTGTCCAACGATGGCCCGAGCAATCGCCACACGCTGCGATTGACCGCCCGACAGGCGATCCGCACGGCGCAGGGCAAAATCGGCCAGTCCAACTTTCTCAAGCGCCAGCATTGCGGCATCTCGCGATGGGGTAGGTGCCAGTGCATGACTCCAATGGCGGATACCCGGGCGCTGCCCTAGAAGGCCGTGAACAACGTTAGACAGCACCGATAGACGCGGCACCAGATTGTGTTTCTGAGAGACCAGCCCGATGCGTGCCCGCAATGCGCGCATCGCAGTACCTTTGGCTTCGGAGGTGTCGGAGCCCAGCAAAGTCACGCGCCCCTCGCTGACCGGTATCAACCCCATCAGGCAGCGCAATAGCGTGGATTTCCCCGTTCCGTTTGCCCCAACAAGGGCGACAGCTTCGCTGCGGGCAAGTCGAAAGGACACATCCGCAAATACGGGCGTTTCGCCAAAGCGTTTTGCAACACCCTTGGCCTCGATATCAACGGGTGAAACCGAGGGGATACTCCCCCCGGTCTCTGCCAGCCGTCGTGGTGCGACGACTGGCTCTTTAGCCAAAAGATCGGTCACAGTGATCTTAGTCGCCGATGAAGTTATCGAACTGCGGGTAACCCGCGTTGGAATACATCGCGCGGACATAGTCGTAGGCGCTGTCTTCGATCGCTACGAGGTCCATGCCGATGTATTTGTCGTTCTCTTCATGTGCGGTGATGCCAGCGATGATCGCGTCCTTGTTTTCCAGGATCGCTGCCTGCACCGTTTCCGCCGCTTCTGTCGGCACGTGTGCGCCAACCATGATCATATCATTTGGCAGGTCACCAGAACGGCCGATCATCTTGAAGAAACCGTAAGGCAGGTCTGTTTCACTGTTGCGCACGCGCAGCCAGCTGCCTGCGTTGGAACCGATCGCATCTACCTCACCGTTTTTGAGCGCCTCGTGGGCGATGTTGCGGCTCGTATGGATTTTCTCGATGTCGTTGATCGGATCAACACCGTGATCGGCCAGCACTTGCATCGGGCAGAGCATGTTGGACGTGGACCCGATGTCACCGAAGGCAATGGTTTTGCCGGCAAGATCTTGCATTGTGTTGATACCGCTGTCAGCGCGGGTGATGATTGCACAGTGATAGTCCGGGCGACCCAGACCGATCAACGGGGTGGCTTCGGTCAGCTTGTTGATGACGACATATTCGGCGGGACCGGATACAACGAAATCAACCGTCTCACCGCGCAGTGCCTCGGCAGCAGCGGTGCGGGAGTTAACGGCGTAAAACTCAAAGGTTTCGCCAGTGGCAACTTCCAGCGCTTCTTTGAACGGTCCCCATTCGAGCTGCAAACGCTCCATACCTTCGACGTCCGTGACAGCCAGTTTCCATGTATCTGCCGCCGCAGCGAATGCGGATGCAGCAGCCAGGCCAAGACCCAGAACGATTGATTTGAATTTCATGACAGCCTCCATTGAAAATTCATTCGAATGATTTTCATGGATTCGCAAACGGTAGACGACAGGTTCGTGAAGCTTTTGTAAAGAAGCCTACGGAGCGAGCTGCGCAATGATGCCGCAGATCAGGGGCACCGGCAGGCAAAACGCGACGCGGGTCAGGATGAACCTCGGGCCGAGGAAGGCCATTTCTTCTGCCAAGAGCTTGGTAATCGCCAGCATCGACCACGCCGTCACATAAGCCACAATCGCCGGATAAGCTGCACCAGCGCCTAAGACACCGCCCGCAAGCGCAAAACAGACGAAGGTGCCGCCCGGCGTGAGAATGCCCATAAGCACGCCAAGGAAAATACCCCAGATGCCCGAGGCATCCCCAAGGTAGTTGCGGACAAGTGTTTCCGGTAACAGCTCTGCAAATAGCCCTGCCGATATCAGCGCAACGATGATAAGAGGCGCGGTGTTCGCCGTCATGCGCCACATCCGCGTCCAGGCCTCTGACTGCCGTTCGGGGGTCTCAAGACGCTGCCAGCAGATACCAGCGAGCCCCATTAATATAATTGTTCCAATGATGATGTTCAATTCAGCACCCTCTTGGCGGCAAGACCCACGAGAAAGGGAAAGGGCAGGCACACCAGCACCCTAAGCGCGACATAGTCCCAAGGCAGGAATGACATTTCCCAAATGACGGTGCGGTTGACGCTCAGCAGGCTCCATGCGGTGACAAAAGTGATCAATGTAGCGGTGCTCGCGCCTGCGGCCCTGAAGGATATGGCCAGTGGAAAGATCATCATTGGCCCGCCGGGTACCAATGCGCCAAGCAAACACGCCATGAGCAATCCGCGATGTCCGCTATGTTCTCCGAGCCATCGCACAAAGACGTCGCGCGGGATCAGGAGTGGAATGGATGCTGCAATAAAAAACCCGCAAAGGATTTTGGGGCTCAGTACCAGCAACAGGCCCAGATAGGTTGCTGCAATCTCGATAACACGCGTCGGGCCCTTGGTGATCGCAACTGCGATTGCGGCGCAGACCGCCAGAACGGTCAATATGATGAGTGATGTGTTCAGCCTGCTCGTTTGCGATTTCGCCCGTTCTGACATGCTGTACCCAAAGCCGCGCCGCACAGTTGAAAGATACGCGCCGGCCCCACTTACCCTCACTGGGCCCAAAGGCTGCATGAATTTTTTGTAACATTGCGCCTGACATACCTGTGTCATAAACCATCGGTAGAAATTCATTCGGATGATTGAGCAATGATCAGAGACAAATGGCGCCAAATTCGCGCTGAAATAGAGCAGGACATCATGGACGGCGTGCTTCCCCCAGGGTCGAAATTGCCAACAGAGCCAGAGCTTGTGATCGCCTATCAGGCGGGCCGACACTCGGTGCGTCGGGCAATTACCGAATTGGGGAAAGAGGGCTTGCTGAGCGTTGAGCAGGGTCGTGGCACCTTTGTGCAGCCAAGGCCGGTCTTGGAATACAGCATTGGGGCGCGGACCCGATTGCGTCCGAACCTCGCGTCGCAGGGAATTGATGTATCAAGCACAAAGCTCGGGTCAGAGCGTCTTGGTGCCTCGCGTTCGATTGCGGCTGATCTTGGCATAGAAACCGGTGCGTCGGTGGTCGCTACCAGTCGTATCACTTTCGCCGATGGCGTGCCCATTTCATTTGGTACCTTGTATCACGATGCTGACCGCTTCCCCGAATTCCCAGAGCGCCGCGCGGTCATGGGGTCGGTCAGTGCAGTCTATAAATCATATGGGATCGACGACTATCTGCGCGGCTCCACCCAAATGAACGCGCGGCCGGCACGTGCCGACGAAGCGCACCGCCTGCGCCAACATCCCGACATGCCGGTGATTGTGATCCGGGCCGTGGACACTTTGCTCGGCGGCACCCCCATCGCTTGCAGTCGTGTGATCTGGTCCGCTGCTCGCGTGAAATTCAACATACCCAATCGAGAGGACTAGGCCATGCCTGCCCCACATACTTTGGCCAATCATCCACATGACGCAATGCTCAGCATTCTGGCCAGAGCAGATGAGGGCAGGCTCAAGACTTTCGCTGAAAAGCTGATCCCGCAGTTGGGCGATATCGCGGTGCTGGAAAACCGCACCGGCCTCGTGATGCTACCGATGCGGGACACCGCACAGGGCACAAATTTTCACCTGGGCGAAGTATTGGTTAGCGAGGCCAGGATCGCTGCTCGCGGTCAGGACGGATACGGCATGCGGCGGGGCCGCGATCTTGAGTCCGCTATGGCCATGGCCCTGATCGACCTCGCTGTCGCGCAGGGCGTTGCGCAAGACGCTTGCACATCATTCCTTGACCAAGAAGCCGCGGCACAGGCCGCCGCTGACACTGACCGTCTGCGCCGCGTCGAAGCCACCCGCGTTGATATGGAGACCTTCTGATGGGCGCACATCCAACTCCTTCCGATTTCGAAGTCCGCACCAACGCGACTTATGACGCCTTGATGTGGGCGCTGTCCCGCCCTGGCCTTGCGCGGGACCTGCCTGCCCCCGGCCAAGCGGGATTGATCGAGACCCTCATCGACCGTGAATGCGCGGTGTATTGCGAAGACGCAGACATGGCGGAAATTGCTGCGCGCACGGGGGCAGAGATGGTCGCACCTGAAAAGGCCGACCACCTGTTTTTGACCCAACCGCCTGCGCAACTGATCGGGCTGCGCCAAGGGTCCGACATGTACCCCGAAGAGGGCGCGACCCTGGTTATTCCGGCAACCTTTGGCGCGGGCGACCGCCTGCGTCTGACTGGACCTGGCGTTGATGGCGAGGTCGAAATGATCCTCACCGGTATTCCGCAGTCTTTTTGGGCCGAGCGCCAGCGCGTCATGCGCTACCCGATGGGTTTTGAAGTCTTCCTGCTCGATGGCGCCACAGTCATCGGCATCCCCCGCACCACAGTCGTAGAGGTCATCTGATGGCGTATGTCGCAACACGCGGTGGCGAACGGGCCATCGAGCAATCCCAGCGCCTGTATCGCGAGGAGATGGGCACGATCACGGCAGAGCGGGTCGCCGAAGTGCGCCGCGCCATGCCTTACCTGATTGACCGGGTGATGGGTGAAGCTTCGCTTTATGACGAAGACCTCGCCGCCCTTGCGCTCGCCCAAACAGGTGGCGAGCTTTATGAGGCGGTGCTCTTGCTGCGCTCTTGGCGCACGACGCAGCCGCGTTTGGCAGTGGCTGAACCGGTGACGCAAGACGGTTTGTTTACGCATCGTCGTATCTCAGCCGCGTTCAAGGACATTCCAGGCGGTCAGGTGCTTGGCCCGACGCTTGACTATGCACATCGTATTCTGGCGACCGAGGTCTTGTCGGATGAAGACTACACTCCCGAACCGGTGGAACCTGCGGCCAAAGCAAGCCCCGCGCAGCAGCCTTCAGTTGCTGCATGGCAGGCAGAAAACGAACTTTTGACAGCCGCAGCCTCCGATACGACCGAAGGTAACAACATTCCGGACATCACGCGCGAGCCGCTGCTGTTCCCGTCCAAACGCGCCCATACGCTGCAATCACTTGCACGCGCTGAAACGGGCGGTGTGCTGGCATTGGGCTATGCCGCGCAACGTGGCTACGGCCAGGCCCACCCGACCGTGAATGAACTGCGCCTTGCCGAGGGTGAGGTGATGGTTCAGCACCCGCGCGGGACCACGTTTAGCGCAGGACGGGTCAAGATCAGTCAGGCCGAGGTGGTCAATAAGAAAGGCACGCAGCTTGAGTTGGGTTTTGCCGCCACGCTTGGCTGGAATGAAGTCAAAGTGATCGCGGCGGCGACGCTCGACCTCAACAGCGAGGGAGCCGAGAAAGGGTCAGCCACCGAAGAAGAATTCTTCCTCTACCACACCGAGGGCGTCGAAAGCTCCGGCTTCTGCATTCACTTCAAACTGCCGCATTACGTCACCTTCCAATCGTCGCTGGACGCAATGCGAGATGCGAAAAAGAAGAAAGCTACCAAAACCCCGGAGCCTGCCGAATGAGCCTGAAGTCCCTCACCAAAGACTGGGAGCCGATGTCATATGGGTTCCTTGATGCCTCGGCCAAGCGCGAGATCCGGCGTAAGACGCTCAAGGCGATTGCAGTGCCCGGTTGCCAGATACCCTATGCAAGCCGCGAAGTGCCGATGGCGCGCGGCTGGGGGACTGGCGGGTTGCAAATCTCTTGCACGCTGATCAACCCGCAGACCACGATCAAGGTGATCGATCAAGGAGCCGATGATAGCGTGAACGCAGCCTCGATCCGGCGGTTCCTGTCGCGCGTTTCTGGCGCGCCGACGACGATGGACACACTCAAGGCCAATCTGATCCAGTCCCGCCATCGCATCCCCGAGGAAAAACTGCGCGAGGATCAGGTGTTGGTGCTGCAAGTACCCAACCCAGAACCACTGCGCCCGGTGCAACCCAATATGTCGATCGCGCGCCAAATGCATGCGGATGCGGATTATGGCCGGATGTGGCTGCAACTCTATGAGCAGATCGTGCGCTCTGGCCGTGTGATGCAAGGGGCGAGCTATCCCTCGTTGGTGCATGGCCGCTTTGTGATGACGCCTTCGCCGATCCCGCGTTGGGATGTGCCGAAAATGCATATGGCCAAGCATCTGACCATCCTGTCAGCGGGCCGTGAAAAGCGCCTGCACGCGGTGCCACCGTTTACGCGGGTTGAGCCGCTGGTTTTTGATGACGTGCCTTATCAGGTCGAGGCGCATCAAAACCTGACCTGCACTCGATCCGGCGCAAAGGGGTTCTTTATGAATGAGATCCCGCAAGACGACGGTTCATCGACTTATGAGGTGTCGGACAGTGAGTTCGGCGTCAAAACCATTCGCAAGGATGAGGGTGAGGCCGTTGAGATTGGTGCCACATGGTACCGTGAAGGGGAGATGAACCAATGATGGATGCACCCCAGATCGTCAAAACCCGCCCCCTGTTGATGGCGCGGAGTGTTAGCAAGTCCTATGGTGAGGTGAAGGCGCTGCGCGATGTCTCTGCCACCGTGTACCCCGGCGAGGTGCTGGGCATCGTCGGCGAAAGTGGCTCTGGCAAGTCGACATTTCTGCGCTGCCTGAACCTTGAAGAGACGCCCGATCATGGCAGCTACACGCTTGATCTGCCGGACGTGCAGGGGAACCTCTTTGATTTGGATCGCTATGCGCGCCGGATGCTCTGCGCCACGCGGATCGGGATCGTTTATCAAAACCCGCATCTGGGACTGCTGATGAAACATTCCTCGTCAGGCAATGTGGCCGAGCGGTTGCTGGTCGCAGGCGAGCGGCGGTTCCAGGTGCTGCGCGAAAAGGCGCGGGATGCACTCGATGCCTCTGAATTCCCGATCGACCGGATGGATGCGCCGCCGATTGAACTCTCAGGCGGGATGCAGCAGCGCGTCCAGCTGGCCAAAGCGATTGCACTGGAACCGGCCCTTTTGTTGCTGGACGAGCCGACAACGGGCCTGGATGTCAGCGTACAGGCCCTTGTCCTTGATACGCTCAAGAAACTTCAGCAAGAGCGCAAGATCACCATGGTCATCGTGAGTCATGACCTGGGTGTCATCCGCACATTATCAGACCGGGTTATGGTGATGAAAGGCGGGCAAGTCGTGGAAGAAGGGCTCGCCGATCAGGTGTTCCAAGACCCGCAACACGCCTACACACAACAATTGGTGCATGCAAAGCTATGACTGTTCTTGACGTTCGCGGCCTGACCAAAGGCTTTACCATGCATCACCTCGGCACGCAGATGGGTGCGTTCAAGGACATCAGCTTTGCCCTGAAAGCCGGAGAGTTTCTGCTGCTAAAGGGCAAGAATGGTGCGGGTAAATCGACCCTCTTGCGTACGCTTTATCGCAGCTACCTCAGCCAAGGTGGTCAGATCCTGTTTCACTCTGATCATGGGGTGATTGATCTGGCAAAGGCGGCGGATGTGGATGTGTCATTCCTGCGCCGGACCGAGATCGGGTTCGTCACGCAATTCCTGACAGCCCGTCCGCGTGTCAGCGCACAAGACCTGGTGGCAGAACCACTGCGCCTTGCTGGTACGGAGGCAGGT
This sequence comes from Pseudomonadota bacterium, assembly GCA_038533095.1. Classification (GTDB taxonomy): domain Bacteria; phylum Pseudomonadota; class Alphaproteobacteria; order Rhodobacterales; family Rhodobacteraceae; genus Yoonia. The sequence continues at coordinate 12,564 of JBCAZI010000044.1, read as the reverse complement.
GAGGCCCTGCGCGCTGCGCGGCACTGGCTTGATGCCTTTGGCGTCAAGGAAGAGCTGTGGGCCGCATATCCGACAACATTTTCCGGGGGTGAGCAGCAAAAGGTCAACCTGGCCCGCGCGCTGATCCTGCCCCAGCGGCTTTTGTTACTTGATGAACCCACTGCATCGCTGGACGTCAACGCCCGCGCGGCTTTGGTGGAGCGTCTTGCCGATCTCAAATCACAAGGCACCGCCATGATCGGCGTGTTCCACCATCCGGGCGATGTAGCTTCCCTTATTGACCGTGAGATTGACCTGACCCCCAATGCAATTCCAGACGAGGACCGCAAAGATGTGGCTATCTGATTTCACCCTGATCCTGTCGGACCGCGTTGTGAAAGGCGGCTCTGTCCGTTTGGAAGACGGATTTATCGCCGAGGTGCGCGAAGAGATCGTGCCGGAAGGTATCAACGGACGCGGCATGCAGTTGTTCCCCGGTTTTATCGACATGCATGGCGATATGATCGAGCTTGAGCTGGAACCCCGCCCCAACGTTGATTTCCCGATGGATGTGGCTGTCGGGCACCTTGATGCGCGGCTGGCCGCATCAGGTGTGACAACCGCCTATGCGGGCGTCTCATTTTCCCGCAGTGCAAAGGATGGCGATCGACGGTCGTTTGAGCACACAAGCGGCATCATCCGGGCGCTGAAGGACACGGTTCAAGGGCTGCGCGTCGATCACCGCATCCATGCGCGGTTCGACATGACCTATACCGATGCAATTGCGGCACTAGAGGGCCTTTTGAACGCGGGTGCCGTCGATCTTGTGTCCGTCATGGAGCATACGCCGGGACAAGGACAATATCGTGACCTGGAAAAACTGATCGCCTACCGGATGCGCAGCACCGGTGCCGCAGAGGCAGAGGTGCGCGCCGGGATTGAAGCGCAAATGGCTGCCGCAATGGCGCCTGACCTTGTGCTCAAGAACCTTCAAGACGTCTCTCGGCTCTGCAAGGCACATGGTGTCGCCATGGCCAGCCATGACGACGATACGGTCCAAAAGACGAATCTGATGGCGGATGTCGGCGCGGTGATCGCTGAGTTTCCTGTCACGATGGAGGCCGCAGAAACGGCCAATGATCGCGGGCTCATGGTTGCGATGGGCGCCCCGAATGCGATGCGTGGCCAAAGCTATTCTGGCAACCTATCGGCGCGCGACGCCCATGCCGCGGGTCTGTTGCACATCCTGGCGGCTGACTATCATCCGGCCACGATTTTGCCTGCCATTCGCGCGCTGGCCGCCACCGATCCGAACGGTCTGGCCGGCGCCACGCGATTGGCGACAGCCAACCCGGCCAAGGCGCTGGGTCTTACGGACCGGGGCAAGATCGCAGTGGGCAAGCGAGCGGATCTGATCGTCGTTAATGACAAGGACAGGGTTATCGAAACCTACTGCGCAGGCCAGTCTGTTCATGCCAATGGTACCTTATCCACAGCCTTACCACAAAAGGCGACGGCAACTTCTGAATCCTTTACAAAAGCGTCACGCGACGGACTCGCGCCTGTTACTTAACACGGCCAAAAACAGCAGTGAGAAATTCATTCGGATGAATCACTATGACCGCTGCCCTGACGCTTTCAAACGTTTCCCGCCAATTCGGAGAAACGACCGCCGTTGACAATGTGAGCCTCGCGATTGAGCCGGGCCAGTTCGTGGGCGTCATCGGACGCTCTGGTGCCGGTAAATCCACCATGCTTCGTCTGATTAACCGACTGATCGACCCCACTGCGGGGTCGATTTCGTTTCAGGGGTCCGAAATTACGGCGTTGAAAGGCAAGCCGCTGCGGCAATGGCGGCGTGATTGCGCGATGATCTTTCAGCAGTTCAATTTGGTCGAACGTCTGGACGTTCTGACGAACGTTTTGATCGGCCGCCTTGCGGAACATGGGTTCCTGTCTTCGATGGCAATGAACTTCACTGACGAAGAGCGCACGATGGCTGTGGAGGCCCTTGACCGGCTTGATCTTGTCCCGCAGGCCTTGCAGCGGGCCGGTACCCTGTCCGGTGGACAGCAACAGCGGGTCGCTATCGCTAAAGCGCTGGTACAAAGCCCAAAAATCATGCTCGCAGATGAACCGATTGCCTCGCTCGACCCGGCAAACGCCACGCTCGTGATGGATGGTCTGAAGCAAATCAACGCCGAAGACGGGATCACTGTCCTTGTCAACCTACACACCCTCGATACGGCCCGCGCTTATTGCGATCGCATTATCGCGATGCGGCAAGGACGCGTGTTCTTTGATGGCACTGCGCAGCAACTGACGGACGACGTGGTGCGCGACATCTATGGCATCGAGGGTTTGAGAGAGTTCAACGAAGCCGTGACCTCCACCGCAGTGCGGGAAATGGCTTAACCAAAACGCTAATCTGGGAGATGAACCATGCGTTTTTTCACTACCACTGCGCTTTGCGCACTGATCGCAGCACCTGCTTTTGCTGACTGGCGTGAGGACTATGCCGTTCTGAAGTTTGGCATTCTGTCAGGCGAGAATGAAAAAGACCGCTTGCAGCGCAATGAGCCGCTGCGTGCTTTCCTTGAAGAGAAGTTGGGCGTTGAAGTCGAAATCTTCACAGCTGGCAACTACGACGGCGTGATCCAGGCGATGGCCGCTGACCAGATCGAAATCGGTCGCTTTGGGTCGTCTTCTTATGCCGCGGCCTATACCGCCACAGATGGTGGCGTAATCCCAACGCTCACCAACCTGCGTGAAAGTGGCGCGACAGGCTACTATTCAATTGTTGTTTCACGCTGCGATAGCGGGATTGAAACGCTTGCCGATGCCGAAGGCAAAGTACATGCCTTCGCTGATCCAGACTCCACCTCTGGTTATGCTGTACCCTACTTCAATATGATCAATGTGGAGAACATCGTACCAGAAGAGTTCTTCGGTACGGTTACATTCTCCGGCAGCCACGAAGCGGGTGTGACTGGTGTCGTAAATGGCACTTTTGATACGGCCGCCACATGGTGGAATAACGAAGCGGACGGCGTGTATCAGCGCATGATTGCCAAGGGCATGATCGAAGAAGGTCAGGTCTGCAAAATCTGGGAAAGCCCAGAAATCACATCTGGTCCGTGGACCTTCCGTTCAAACCTTCCGCCAGAACTGATCGAAGATGTGACCGCAGCAATCGAGGTCTTCCCCACAGAAGATGTGGAAGGGTTCCGCATCTACTCTGAGTGGTCCGAAGACAACGACAACAACCAGGCTGGCTTTCAGCGCGTGAACCACGAACGCTATCAGTGGATCGTCGACATGCGCGAGTGGATCCGCGAACAGCGCCGCGCAGGCTAAGTTTTTTAGTTTGGGGCAGGTCCTTGGATCTGCCCCTTCGCTTTTTGGAGTGTTCTGATGGCAGTCATCACCGATCCCGCTTTTGCGCCGCCGGCAAACGCAAAGATTGATGCGTTTGAGGCAGAGTTTTCCGAGGCGCGCAAATCATCCCGCCGCGCCTGGCTTGTTGGATCTGTGTTGTTTTTCATCGTCTTTATAGTGACGTCTTGGCTGGGTGACTTCTTTCGCGTCACGCAAATGACCATGCCAGACGGATCACGGGAATGGCGCTGGGTGATCCCAGCGGGCATCCCGCGTCTTGGTGAATTCATCAGTAAGACGATCCCGGAGTTGCACTGGGACACCCTCGGCGCGGACATCGCCAATTGGTTCTGGCGCTGGCAGATTTGGCTCAAACTGCTGTTTGAGACGATCCTTATTGCCTATATGGCGACGGTGCTGGGCGTGATCGGGGGCTTCCTGCTTTCCTTTCCGGCGGCGCGTAACCTTGCCCCGAACAAATGGGCGCTGTGGATCACACGCCGTTATCTGGAAATCGCCCGCACAGTGCCAGATCTCGTTTGGGCGTTGATATTTGTCTTCTGCTTTTCTGTTGGCCCGATGGCCGGGGTGCTTGCTATTGCGCTGCATTCGACCGGGGCCTTGGGCAAGCTTTATTCCGAGGTGAACGAAAACATCGACATGCGTCCCTTAGAAGGGGTGAAAGCTGCTGGTGGGACATGGTTTGACCAGATCCGCTATGGGGCGGTGCCGCAGGTGATGCCCAACATCATCAGCTATACCCTCCTGCGTTTTGAGATCAATGTGCGCGCCTCGTCCATTATTGGTTATGTCGGTGCAGGCGGCCTTGGGGCCGAGTTCCGCGTGGCGATGAGTTTTCAGGAATATACCGACCTCTCGGCGCTGTTTGTGATCATCTTCGTCACCGTCATGATTATCGACTACGGCTCGGAAAAGCTGCGCCACCGCATCATTGGCATGGAAGGAGTGCGGGCATGACCCCTGATCAGATCAATGCGGCAATGAAACGCGTCCCGCTTGCCTTCCGCGACCCGCCCGCGGTGCGATTGCGCAAAACCGCTTTGCGGGTCTTTATGGTCGGCTTGTTCGTTTACTGCCTTGTGGCTTTCAACTTTAGCCCGGAACGGATCTGGACAGGTCTTGGCCGTCTGGGCACCGTCGTGAGCTTTATGTTCCCGCCTTACATCTGGACGACATGGGCTGAATTTTCAGAGATCCTGAATGGCCTCGGCGAAACGCTCGCCATTGCATTTCTAGGCACGGTTTTGGGGGCTGTCTTTGCTTTCCCGCTGTCGTTCTTTGGGGCCAAGAACATCAACCGCTTTACGTTCTGGCGACAAACTACGCGTCGCGGGTATGACGTGATCCGGGCTTTTGAGACGCTGATTTTGGCGTTGATCTTCATTCGCGCCTTTGGCCTCGGCCCATTGGCCGGCATTCTGGCCATTACGGTGAGTGAGATCGGGACGTTTGCGAAGCTTTTCTCTGAAGCGATCGAGAATACGTCAGAACGGCCCGTCGACGGCGTCAAAGCCTCTGGCGGTTCGCGCCTGCAACAGATCCGCTTTGGGATCATGCCACAGGTCAACCCGGTGATCTTGTCGATTCTGCTCTACAACTTCGAATCCAACGTGCGCTCTGGCACGATCCTAGGGATCGTAGGCGCAGGCGGCATCGGGTTCCTGCTGTCGGACCGCATCAGCGCTTACCGCTGGGGTGAGGCCTGGTCGATCATTTTTCTGATCATCGCGATGGTGTACCTGATCGACTGGCTCAGCGGTCTGATCCGCACGCGGCTGATCGGCAAAGCGGACCTTGCACGCTGATGGCGGGAGCAGGCTCAAAGGCGCGTCTGACTGAGGCGCCTAACATTCATCCCGATGCTACGGTCGTCGATTGCGAACTGGGGGTATGGACGGAGGTAGGCAAGGGCACCTCGATGCGCGACAGCCAAATGGGCGACTATTCCTACATCACGCAGCACTGCCATGTGGTCTGGACGACAATTGGCAAGTTCTGCTCCATCGCCAACAGCACCCGCATCAACCCCGGCAATCATCCTACATGGCGGGCCACGCAGCACCACTCGGTCTACCGGGCCGAAGCCTATGGGTTGGGCGAGGACGATCATGATTTCTTCCAATGGCGCAAGGATCATTGGGTAACGATTGGCCATGACGTCTGGATCGGACATGGGGTGACAGTGACAGCGGGCGTCACCATCGGAACCGGAGCGGTTATCGGCGCTGGAGCGGTTGTGACACGCGATGTTGCCCCATACACGGTCGTTGGCGGCGTGCCAGCGCGTGTGATCAAGCGGCGCTTCACCGAAAAACAGGGGGAGGCACTGCAAAAGATCGCACTCTGGGACTGGTCCAGAGAGACCTATCGCGCGGCACTCCCCGACATCTGCCGACTGTCCATCGATGACTTCATAGCAAAATATGGCTAGTCGCCGTGGGATCGTTCTCACATCGGTGACAGCGAAGACTTGCGAATCTCAGCACCCAAGGTAATCTCATAACACCGTTGTAGGTGGGGGTGTCATGATGAAACGATTGTTCATCGCAGAAACTGACGAGAACGGCGCGCTGGCATGCGTTTGGGTCGCCGACCCTGCCGCGCGAAAACTAAGTGTTTTTGACGCGAAGCTGCATAGCGACAAACTTCACACAGCCGAAATTGCTGGCGCGTCACGGCGTCAGATAGCGTCATGGGTGGCCTCTCGTTTCCTTGAAACTGACGCGATCTCGTCACGCATGAAGCACTAGTCCAATTAGCGCGTAGCTAGCAGGCAATGGCCCACTGCGACCAGCCGCGTCGAAACTGTCAATGTAGCCCCGGAAACAGGTGCGTCGCGACAAGAATGCGTTGAGACTAACAGGAGTAGTATGACTACAGACTTTGTAGAAGTCCGCTCTCATTTTCGTCGAAATTTAGGCAGAGGCTTGGATAGAAGATTTCTTGCGACACAGAGTTCAAAAGGCAATTCGTAACAGCAGCGAACTCCCGCCTTCCGTCCTCGTGTTTTCGCTGCTGTGGAGAATCCTACGCGGCAGGCGTTGGTTTTGAGAAGGGCATCTGCAGTTTTGTCCAGCGATGTGTGAATTACCCTCAAATTCGTCGCTGCAATGTTCGCGAACGGCTGGTTTTCCCGTTATGCGGCAACGTCACTTAGAGCGCACTTGCAGCACTTTCCGTGCTGCGAGCGCACGCAGCGCAAAAACCGAATTCACAGGTTGGGCTCAAATCTGACCTTCGATAATCTCAGATCACCCCGCCCTCAACGACCGCAAAAACAACCCGATCCCGCCCACCAGCAGCACCAGTATCACGATCAGATCAAAGGCGCTCATCCGCGCCAGTTGCAGTGTCATATTTGCGATGACCCCAAAGATTAGCGCGGCCAGTGACGCCCCCGCGATCCCCCAGCCGATCCAGTTCTTGGAGTTGTAGAAGATCATCCCGACCCCAAACATGAACGGGATCAGGATCATGCCCGACGTGATGGGCACGCCGCCGATCCCGAACACACGGCTTCCGAACCCAAAGTTCGGTCGCACCACGATCCCGTTCAGCAACAGATACCCACCGCCGATGATCATGATCAGCCCGATCAGAAAGCTGCCGGTTCCGCCATCCGTTCCACCTGCGCCACGTGCCATTGAAATCCCTCGTTTGTCGTCTCAAAGCAGAGTTTACGGCGGCCTTTCGCCATTGGCCAGCCGGATCGCTGTACGTACAGGTTCTGTACAACATCTGTACGTGATCTGTACGTCAAATCCGCGCCTTCAAAGCCGCCATCAACTCGGTCAGTTGTTTCACATAGGTCTCACCCGTCAGCTGCCCGTTTTCATCAAATTCATCACCTGAATTGGCCACCAGCACCTCTGGCCCCTGCAAGATATCTGGGCGGAACGCCATCATCGCCAGCCGCAGTGAAAATTGCGCCCGCTCACCCCCTGCGCGCCCCGCTGTTGCTGACATGATCGCCACCGGTTTCCCGTTCCACGGTCCGCCTTTGGTGCGGCTGATCCAATCCAATGCGTTCTTCAAAGACCCTGAAATTGCCTTGTTATATTCGGGGGTTGCGATGATCACAGCGTCTGCTGCCGCGATCTGATCGGACAGGGTTTGCACCTTCACAGGCACGCCCTCTGCCGCTTCCACATCCCCGTTATAGAGCGGAAAATCAATGTCGCCGCGCGTGAATTCATCTGCACCAAAAATGCGGGCTGCATTCTGGACAAGCAGGGTGTTTGTCGATGCTTTGCGCAATGATCCTGAGATGCCAAGAAGTTTGGTCATGATTGGTCCTCTATGGTGGTTTTAGCAGAGGTAGCGCGACTTATGCCACAGGCCAGCGCAAGACTTGCAAGGGCGCGCTGACTGGCACATTCTGCGGCCATCACGATGGAGGCTTCCGATGATCCGGCACGGCGGAAAAATACTGAGCGATCAGCTGGTTAAGCTGGGGGTAGAGCGCGTGTTTTCAGTGCCGGGCGAGAGCTTTCTTGCCGCCCTTGATGGTCTTTACGACAGCGGTATCCCCAACATCGTCTGCCGTCAGGAAGGCGGTGCCGCGATGATGGCCGAGGCCTATGGCAAAATGACTGGCAAACCGGGGGTTTGCTTTGTCACCCGCGGGCCGGGTGCGACCAACGCATCGGCTGGCGTCCACATCGCGATGCAGGATAGCACGCCGATGGTTTTGTTTGTGGGGCAGATCGACAATCGGCAAACAGACCGCGAGACGTTTCAGGAGGTTGATTACAAACAGGTTTTCGGCGGGCTGGCCAAATGGGTCGCGCAGGTCAACGATACGGATCGCTTGCCTGAATACGTTGGCCGCGCCTTTCGCGTTGCGATGTCAGGGCGACCGGGGCCGGTTGTGCTGGCCTTGCCAGAGAATATGCTGAGCGCGCAAGCGGATGTGCCTGATTTGGCGATCCCTTCGCTGATGTCACAACCACTTTCCCAGTCTGCCGCGCAGGCCATTCTACACGAGCTGGCGCCGTCTGAACGCCCGCTGATTGTGGCCGGTGGCCCGCATTGGTCAGCGCAGGCGCAGGCGGATTTGCAGGTGTTTGCGGAAACGCAGCAAGTGCCCATCGCTGTTGGGTTTCGCCGCCAGGACTACATGGATAATCACCATGCAAACTATGCCGGGGATTTGAATGTTGGGATCAATCCCAAACTGGCGCAAAGAGTACGGGATTGCGATTGTCTGATCCTACTAGGCACGCGTTTTGGGGATATTGAGACGCAGGGTTACACGCTGGTTGATCCTGCAAATCCAGGTAAACGGATTGTGCATGTTCACGCAGATGCAGATGAATTGGGCCGGGTCTATACCCCCGATGTCGCTATCAATGCGACGGCCCCCGCGATCCTTCGTCAGTTGGCAAATATGAAACATGCTGGCCAATGGGCCAGTTGGACCGCAGAGGCGCGTGCCGACTATGAAAGCTGGCTTATGCCACAGGAAAGCCCCGGTGCGCTCAAGCAGGAGGAGGTCATCACATGGCTCTCTGATCACCTGCCTGACGACGCGATTGTTACGAATGGGGCGGGTAACTACGCCGCCTGGCTGCATCGATATTTTGTCTATAAACAATACGGCACACAGCTTGCACCGACCTCTGGTTCGATGGGCTATGGGTTCCCGGCTGCGATTTCGGCCTCAATCGCGCACCCTGATCGCACCGTTGTTTGCCTTGCCGGGGACGGCTGCTTTCAGATGACCTGCAATGAAATGTCGACGGCGGTGCAGCATGGCGCGAAACCGATTGTCATCGTGATGAACAATGGACGCTACGGTACGATCCGCATGCATCAGGAAAAAACCTATCCCGGGCGGGTGTCAGGGACAGCTTTGGTAAACCCCGACTTTGCCGCCTTCGCACGCGCCTATGGCGGGCATGGGGAATTGGTCACAAAATCAGAGGATTTCCCCGATGCTTTCGCCCGGGCGCAAGCTGCGGGAACGGTCGCTGTGATTGCGTGTCAGGTGGATGAAGAGGCGCTGGCAACCACGCTCAGCTTGCGTGATTTGAAGCCATGACCGTATGGCGGCCCAAACAAGCCATTCGCGTGATCGCAATTGGGCTGCATTGGCGCGACAACCGGCTTTTGGCAGTTGAAGTGAATGATGATCAGGGCGCTGTCAAAGGTGTGCGACCTTTGGGTGGTGGGGTTGAGTTTGGCGAAACTTGGCGCGATGCGCTGATCAGAGAGTTTCAGGAAGAGCTTGGTATCACCGTGCGTATTGCGGGCGCGCCGCTGGTATTGGAAAACCTGTATACGCATCACGGGCAGCAAGGGCATGAGATTGTCTTTGCCGCCGATGTTGCGTTCCCTCAGGGTGCATTTGCCGAGATGGAAACGATCCGCTTTGACGAAGATAACGGTACGCCTTGTGTTGCCCGTTGGTTTGACCTTGACGATCTTTCCGCACGGTCCATTCCGCTGTTCCCGCTTGGATTGGCTGACCGGCTTAAACCTCGCGCCACTCTGTCATAGTGTTTTCTTGCCATGCGTTCCGGTGCAGCAATGGGGTCTCATCATCTGATGCGGCCTTGCCAAGGCACAGGTACCCGGTCAGTTCCCAACCCACTGGCGCGTCAAGGGTTTTTGCGACGGCCTCTGGATCAAGGATCGAAACCCATCCCACGCCTAGATTCTCAGCCCGTGCCGCAAGCCAGAGCGTATGGATCGCGGCGACCGTGGAATAGTTCAGCATTTCCGGCATCGTCTGGCGACCTAGACCATGACCCGCGTCAGGCGCACAATCGGTGAAAATCGCAAGGTGAACGGGGGCCTCGCGCAGACCGGCAAGTTTGAGGGCGTTGTACGCCACCCGCCGCTCATCTTGATACCTCTCCGCCGCTTTTGCATTTGCCGCCTCGAAGTTGCGGATTACGGCCTCACGTCGATCTGTTGATGTCACCTGCAGCACCCGCCAAGGGCGCGCATTGCCGACCGAGGGCGCAAAATCCATCGCCTTGCGCAGCCGGTCCAGCACCTTTTGCGGGATCGGATCAGGCAGGAAATGCCGCACGTCCCGCCGCCAGAGCAGAATGTCCTGCAGCGCATCGCGGTGGGCCCCCGTCAGCTTCATTCAGGTTTGCACCCATTTGCCGGTTTGGCTGGGCAAAAATGCTTCGACCGCAGCGGTGGCCACAACGGCGGTATCGCCTGTTTCAGGGTTCGGGATATTCAGCCCGCCTTTCACAACGCTGACCTCTGCGCGCCCACGCGGCAGGCCGGATTTGAGCGCTTCTGTATCGATATTATCAGGTTCTTGCACGCCGACCGTCACTTGCACCCGCATCTCTTTGTGGTCCATGCCGATGCTTTGAAAAATCGGTAGGGTCGAGTGGCGGATCGCATCCTCGATCGCGCGGGCTGCGGCCTTTTGATAGTCCATCCCGTGTAGGTCATTGCCCATGCCCATTTCGATAATCACGCGCTGGTCCATTATGCGCGCTCCATCTGAAATGAGACGTTGATCGCGGCATTGGCGATGACCGTGGGTTTGCCGTCAGGACGCGGGATATCAAGGCCGCCGTGGTGGACGGTGATTGTGGGTTGGCCATAGGGAAAGATGTCCAGCAGGCTGGTGGTATCGACCTGATCGGGCTCTTGCACGCCGATCTCAACATCAATCAGCATCGCCTCTTTGGGAAAGCCAAAAAGCTCAGCCATATTGATTGAATTATGCCAAAGCGCATCTTGCAGACCACGGCGCGCTGCTTGGGTATAGTCTTGGCGGCGCAGGCTGGTGCCCATGCCAAATTCGGTTAGGACGCGGTGTTTAGGCATGATCTGGGCCTCTTTCGTTTAGCGCTGGAGTTGGCGCGTTGCAGCATTCCATTTCAGTTTTGACTTGCGGGCAAGGCGGGCGCAACTGTCATCAAGCCCTAAACGATTGGTCCATTGCGACAGTGACCTGACCGGGATGGCATGAATATCGCCAAAGCCATCAACAAGCACGCATTCGCGTGGTCCCAAAGCAGCGCCATCATGCCGGTGCCCAATCACAAAGTTCTTCGCGTTCATGTCGCTGGCGCGGATGTGGTAGCCGTAGATGCGGCTGATCGCGTCGTTGAGCAGGGCAAGGTCATTATCTGTCAGGGTACCTGACTTCACTTTTGCATTCACAGTCTGACCTAAGGTGCCGTCCGGCTCCATCACCCGTTCTGTCAGGCAGCCAAGGCCAAGGTTGGTCGGTGCGAAGCCATACATATGCGAGATGGGGAGATGCAGCTCCCTATCGTGATGCTGCAACATGATGCGCAGGTATTCTTGGTATTCCTTGCGGATCTGGCGCAGCCTTGTGCTGGGCATCAGCCGGTCCATGACCCCATTGAAATTTGTCCGCTTGGGCATGGCGCTGGCATCTTTGAGGACTTTGACCAGCTTTGTGGGATCATGAGGATGCAGAAATACCCCGCGCTGCACGCCGGTTGCGACTTGGTCGTCTGGGTTCAGGTGAAGCATGCCGCCTGTCTGCCGTTAAAACTCGACCCCGATCTGTGCTTTGATGCCGGACCTGAAGGGGTGTTTGACCAGCTCCATCTCTGTCACCAAATCGGCCAGTTCGATCAGGTCTTCATGCGCGTTACGTCCGGTCAGGACGACATGGGTCATTTCAGGTTTATGATCACGCAGGAAGGCCACAACCTCGGCCGCACTCACGTAATCATAGCGGATTGCGATGTTGATCTCATCGAGCAGCACCATGTGGTTGCTTTCATCCAAGATCAGCTCTTTGGCCTTCGCCCAGGCAGCCTGCGCCATCTCAGTATCGCGAGATTTGTCCTGCGTTTCCCAGGTGAACCCTTCTCCCATGGTGTGGAACGCGCAGGTGTCGCTGAATTTGGCCAGGATCAGGTCACGCTCACCGGTGGACATGCCCCCTTTGATGAACTGGACAACGGCGCATTTCATGTCGTGTGCGATGCAGCGAAAGATCATGCCGAAGGCGGCCGAGGATTTGCCTTTACCCTTACCAGTGTGGACGATGATCAGGCCCTTCTTGTCGGTCTTTGTGGCCATGATCTTATCGCGCGCGGCCTTTTTCTTAGCCATTTTCATCGCGTGGCGGTCAGTGTCTTCGGTCATGGTTGATCCCTTCTTTCAGTGGGTTGCACATACCCTACAGCAAGCCCGCGATGCGCGCACGGGCAGAGTTGGATTTGGGCT
>JBCAZI010000043.1:0-28298 GCA_038533095.1 Pseudomonadota bacterium | reverse complement strand
CTGAATGGCCCGCGTTTCTATGGGCCATTCAGTGAGGTGAAATCCTCAAGCTTCGTCATCCGGCCAGCGGCATCAAACACCTCTGCCAGACAAGACATGGTGTTGGGCGCGGTAAAGATGCCCGCGCATCCGCAGGGTTGTAGTTTCAACGGGTCCGTGTGGGGGGCACTGTCAGTGCCTAGAAAGAAGCGTTTATCGCCTGATACGGCCGCTTGTACCAATGCCACGCGATGCGCTTCACGTTTGGCGACAGGCAGGCAATAGAAATGCGGTTTGATCCCACCGGCCAGAATATGATTGCGATTGATGATCAGGTGGTGCGTGGTGATGGTGGCCGCCAAGTTTTTATGGCTGTCGCGCACGTAGTCAACGGCGTCCTGGGTCGTGACATGCTCCATCACGATCTTCAGATCGGGCACTTTCTTGCGCAAGGGTTTGAGGATCTTGTCAATAAAGACGGCCTCGCGATCGAAGATATCAATTTCGTGATCCGTCACCTCGCCATGCACGCAAAGCGGCATGCCGATCTCGGCCATCACCTCTAACACGGGGCGCACCTTTTCAAAATCGCGCACGCCCGAAGATGAATTTGTCGTGGCCCCAGCGGGGTAAAGCTTGACCGCCGTGGCAATCCCGTTTGCGTGGGCTGCGCGCACGTCTTCGGGGTCTGTCGCCTCGGTCAGGTAGAGCGTCATCAGCGGGGTAAAGGCGGCACCTTCGGGGACCGCTGCCATGATGCGTTCGCGGTAGGCGGCTGCATGCTCTGACGTCACCACCGGCGGCACCAGATTGGGCATGATAATGGCACGGGCAAAATGGCGTGCTGTTTCGGGCAATACCGCTTTCAGCATTGCACCGTCACGCAGATGCAAATGCCAATCATCTGGGCGGCGAATGGTCAGGCGGGTCAAATCTTTGTCAGGCATGTTTTTCGATTACACCGTTGTGCGGGCGGACACCATAGGGCTTGGCTGAATTGTCCTTGCGACGGCTGTGAGTTTTCTTGATATTTGACCCCAGGCTGAGGGCTGAAAAGGAGTGGCATGATATGTTGGGTTTCTTGATTGCAGCGGCGGCGGGGTTTTTGACACCGCAACTGGAAGGCCCGGTGGCAGGGCCGGTTGTCAAAGCGCTGGAGGGATATTTCCCCGTGGCGGCCAATGAACGCCGTCTGATTGCCTTTATGGCCGCGCTGCTGGGTGCCGCCATTCTGGCGGCGGCCTTTAACAGCGGATCGCTTTTTGGGATCATACTTGGTGCGATACTGGGATATTTTGGCACCCGCATATTTGATGTGCTGAAAAAGATCATCGAAGGCAGGCGCGACGCCGAATAAAGGTCGGTCATGCATCAGTTGCATCGCGGCAATGCAGGTTTGGCGGTTTTCGTGCAGGGCCGCGTGGTTAGCTTTGGGGTAGCGAAAGATAACCCCTAAAGGACCATCCCGATGGCTTTTTATACCGACACAATCGAATCCCGCACCCATACCCCAATTCGCACTGTTATTCTTGGTGCAATCTCACAGTTCTTCACGCGCTTGACCGCCGCGCAGAACCGGTCAACCGACGTGCAGCGCATGCAAAGCCTGAGCGACGCGGAACTTGCCAAGATGGGTCTGAACCGCGACGATATCGTCCGTCACGTCTATCGCGACATCTATTACGTCTGAATGTCCTGCGTGGGGCTCAGCTCTTCATGTTTGTCAATGAAGAAGGCCTTGTGCCCCCGACGGATCATATAGGCGCAGATGATGCGGGCCAGTTTCGGGTGGCCCGTCACGATTAACCTGCGCACTAAAGCGCGCACATAGGTCGGATCGTAGCGGCGCGCGCGCAGCAGCTGCAGGAATCGCCGCCGGTCCAGCATGCCGTCCATCGCTAGTTTGATCAGAACGTCATGGATTCCCATGCGGTCAAAGGCCTGATCCAGATCGTCGCCTAAAAGCGCACAGGGCAGGGCTGTGACATGCGGTTTGCGGAACAGCGCCGCATGGCAGGCATCCAGACGTTGAATCGGATCAAAGGCGATAAAGACCCGCTGTGCCCCGTCAATCATTTCAGGGGCATAACCGTAGCGATCGTTGAAGTTCTGCTTGCGCCGGCGTTTATACCGCGTGTCCCAACCGGCCATCTGAGCATCCAACGTGGCCTGTGGGCGCAGAGCGATGACAGTGGACCCAGGTGCCACGACGGAAAAAGCGGCTGCGGCATAGGATGCGCCGTCGCCGCCGCCATGAAAGACGATTTTTTCAAAGTCATCAAAGAACCCTTCGTCAACCATACGGTCAAAGAAGTCATAGACATGGCGGTCGCGAAACCAGCTTTCCTTGAACGAAAACAACGCCAAATGCGACCAGCCGTCATGGCGCGCATAGGCAAAACCACGCGGTTCCGCATCGATATTGTTTTCGCGGACGGATTGAACGTTCTCAAAGGTGACCAGCAAGGCATTTCCAGCCTCAAGAAACCCCGCGCAATGTTCCCGACCCAGCTGTTCGAAAAACCCGTGATCCTCGCAAACGTCATCCACCTTGGCGAGCCATGCATTCGCGCCAAGATCCCTGAAATTCACATCGATGGCGATTTGCCGGTCTTCCATACTCACCACTCCAGGGCCCACCCCTGGTTTGCCACTCTCGCCAGATACATAGCTTTTGCGGCGGGAACTAGGCACGCTTGATCCTTTTAATGTTTCGAATATGGATCAAAAGAACGCCTGAAAGCCGGTTTGTGCACGTCCAAGGATCAATGCATGCACATCGTGGGTCCCTTCATAGGTGTTCACGGTCTCTAAGTTGATCATGTGGCGCATGATCTGGAAATCCTCGCTGATTCCATTGCCGCCGTGCATGTCACGCGAAGCCCGCGCGATATCCAACGCTTTGCCGCAGTTATTGCGCTTCATCAGGCTGATCATTTCAGGTGCCGCTTTGCCTTGCTCCATCAAACGACCCAGTTGAAGGGCAGATTGTGTACCAAGGGCGATTTCGGTTTGCATATCGGCCAGTTTCTTTTGGAAAAGCTGGTTTTGTGCCAAGGGTTTACCGAACTGCTTGCGATCCAGTCCATATTGGCGCGCGGCGTGCCAGCAAGCCTCTGCCGCGCCCATAACGCCCCACGCAATGCCATAGCGCGCGCGGTTCAAGCAACCGAAGGGGCCTTTCAGCCCTTGCACGCCGGGCAACAGCGCATCTTCTGATACGGTCACATTATCCATCACGATCTCGCCCGTGACGGAGGCACGTAGGCTGAGCTTGCCGCCTACTTTGGGCGCAGACAGGCCTTTCATGCCTTTATCAAGAACGAAGCCACGGATTTTGCCACCATGCGCCTCTGACTTCGCCCAGATGACGAAGACATCGGCAATCGGCGCATTGCTGATCCACATCTTTGACCCGTTGATGACATAGCCATCAGCGGTCTTTTTCGCGGTGGTTTTCATGCCTGCAGGATCACTGCCCGCGTCAGGCTCGGTCAGGCCAAAACAGCCGATTAGCGTGCCAGCGGCCAGTCCGGGCAGGTATTTTGCGCGCTGGGCGTCGCTGCCATAGGCGTGGATCGGGTACATGACGAGTGATGATTGCACCGACATCATCGACCGATAGCCGCTGTCCACCCGTTCAATTTCGCGGGCAACCAGGCCATAGGTGACATAGCCCGCACCCAAGCCACCGTATTCCTCGGGAATGGTCAGGCCCAAAAGGCCCGCCGCACCCATTTCAGCGAAAATGCCGGGATCGACGGTTTCTTCGCGGTAGGCATCGGTGACGCGAGGCTGCAGAACATCTTGGACAAATGTATTGGCAGCGTCGCGCAACATACGCTCATCCTGCGTGAGTTGATCTTCCAACCGCAGTGGGTCTGCCCAGTCAAACGGGCCCAGATCAGGGCCAAACCCGGTTGCTTTGATTGGTGTGGAATCGTTCATGGCGGCTACTCCCATCGCTTGGGCGTAAACTAAAGCCTCTACAGCTTGGGGGCAATGGACAGCAGAGCGGCTGAGGGTGTCGGCGAAGCCTAAACGAAGCCTGAGAAATACAGCAGATTCCTATGGCAAAAGCCGAAATTTCGCTTCAAGATAATGTCGGTATGACTGATCCAATCACTGACCTTCCTCAACTTGCCCTCGACTGGCATCGCGCGGGCCGCGGTGTTGCCATTGCCACCGTTGTCGAAACCTGGGGGTCGGCACCACGGCCGGTGGGCAGCCAGTTAGTGATTGACGCCGATGGTGCGATGGAAGGGTCGGTGTCAGGCGGCTGTGTCGAAGGTGCGGTTGTAACCGACGCCATCGATGCCATCGCAGAAGGTGAACAGCGCCTTGTGCGTTTCGGTGTCAGCGATGACGAAGCCTTTGCCGTGGGCCTGGCCTGTGGTGGCGAAATCAAGGTTTTGATCGAACCCGTGGGTCCGGTGATGCCAGTTGAGGTGCTAGAGCGGCTGACCGACGCCCGGTATGAGGCGAAACCGGTTGTCTATGTCACCGATATCGAAAAAAGTCGGCCGCGCTTGCTGGCCGCCTCCAGCTATCCTGACCGGCAACGCACCGATACATCAGGACTTGAAGAAGATGGGCGCACCTTTGTTGCCGTGCATAACCCGCCTTTGCGTTTGATTATCGTGGGTGCCGTGCATATCGCCCAATATCTGGTCGGCATGGCACGGGCCTGTGGATATAAACCCATCTTGGTTGATCCGCGTCCTGCCTTTGCGTCAGAGACCCGTTTTCCGGGCGAAGAGGTTCTGGATGACTGGCCGGATGAGGCGCTGCGCGCGCTGAAAATCGATGCACGTACGGCCATTGTCACACTGACCCATGACCCGAAACTGGATGATCCTGCGATTGTGACGGCGTTGGAATCACCCGCGTTTTATCTGGGGTGTCTTGGATCGACACGCACCCATGCCAAACGGGTCGCGCGGTTGAAAGAAGTGGAGTTTACGGATGAAGAACTGGCGCGTATTCATGCGCCCATCGGTCTTGATCTTGGGGGACGTCAGCCAGCCGAGATTGCTGTGAGCATCATGGCGCAAGTCACTAAAACATTGCGTAAAAAGCACTGACTTCCGAGACCGAAGTTCAAACGAAAAAGCCCTCACAAGTGTGAGGGCATTTGCGTTTCACAGACAGCTCTTGTCTTACTTCGGCAATGGCCCGATCAGCATAACCATCTGGCGGCCTTCCATTTTGGGGAAGTTTTCCACCTTGCCGGCATCTTTGGTGTCTTCGGCCACACGCTCTAACAACTCACGCCCCAACTGCTGGTGGGCCATTTCGCGGCCACGGAACCGCAGGGTGATTTTCACCTTGTCGCCGTTTTCGAGAAATTTGAATACGTTGCGCATTTTCACATCGTAGTCGTGGTTATCCGTGTTGGGACGGAACTTGACCTCTTTGATCTCGATGATCTTCTGCTTTTTGCGCGCCTCAGCTTCTTTTTTCTGAGTCTCGTATTTGAACTTGCCGTAGTCCATGATCTTGCAAACCGGCGGGTTGGCGTTGGGAGAGATCTCTACCAGATCAAGCCCGGCATCGTCTGCCATCACCATCGCGCGTTCGGGTGTCACAACACCGACGTTTTCGCCTTCTGCGCCAATCAGGCGGATTTCTGCGGCCCGGATGCGATCGTTGATCCGGGGGCCAGTATCACGTTGTGGTGGCGCGTTATGAGGTCTGCGTCCTATGGTCTTTATCCTTTGGTTGTTCCAATTCTGTAGTGGTGAAACTAAACACCCCCAAGGGCAGCTTCAACCCGCAAAAGATGCGGTTTTACGCCGATTTTTCCCCCGCGATTGCACTTTCCCTTTGGCAACCCATCTGACATATCGACACCCAAGGTCCGATGGGGGCCCAAATATGAAAATTTGGAAAAGGAGATGACCCATGCGCGCAATACTCATTCTTGTCGTTGTGGCGATTGTAGGCTTCTTTGGCTATCAATATGCCGCCGAAGGGCGCAGCCCTGGCGAAGCTGTTGGCGTTCTGACCGGGGCAACCCAAGAAGCAGAGCGCGCCGTTGCTGAGGCTGCCGCTGCTGCCGAAGCCGCCGCCGCTGAAGCTGCTGCCGCCGCCGAAGAGGCCGCCGCCGCAGAAGCCGCTGCCGCAGAAGAAGCTGCCGCCGCAGCCGCCGCAGAGGTTGAGGCCGCTGCACAAGCTGCTGAGGAAGCCGCGGCCGCCGCCGCCGCTGAGGCAGAAGCCGCAGCCGCCCAGGCCGCTGAAGAGGCCGCAGCTGCTGCCGAGGAAGCAACTGCAGCTGCCGAAGAGGCAGTTGAAGACGCGACAACAGAAGCAACTGAAGCTGTTGAAGAGGCTGTTGAAGAAACCACATCTGAGGCAACTGAAGCTGCCGAAGAAGCAGTTGAGGATGCCACAACGGAAGCAACCGAGGCTGTTGAAGAGGCTGCGACTGAAGCCACTGAAGCAGGCGGCGATCTGATGTCGATGGCAGGCGAGTTGCTGACAGTTGACGGTTTTGATGCCGAGAAGGTGACAGAGCTACTAGATACTTCTGATCTGCCGGACGACGTGAAGTCGCTTTTGAGCACTTCGGTAGATACAGCAAAAGACAACCCGCTGTTGCTTGAGCCCGTACTTGCGAACATCCGCGAGGCGCTTGGCCTTTAAGCTGCAACCTTACGCACAATACAAAAGGCCACGTCAGAGATGACATGGCCTTTTTTCGTTTGGATCGTACCGATTTAATCAAGGAAGGCTTTTTCGACCACATAGTGCTGTGGGTTGGAGTTGGCGCCTTCGACCAGCCCGTAGTCTTCAAACATCTCTTTCAGTTCAAGATTGAAGGCCAGGTTCCCGCAGATCATGGCCCGGTCCGTTTCGGGCGACAGGGGCGGCACGCCAAGGTCGGCAAATGCCTCGCCCGAGCGCATCAGATCGGTGATCCGGCCCATCTTGGGGCTCTCTTCTCGGGTGGTTGTGGGGTAGTATTTGATCTTCTTCCAGAACCCTTCGCCGATTACTTCGTTCAGCAATTCATCGGTTTTCAGACCTTCGATCAGATCGCGGCCATAGGTCAGCTCACCCACTTCGCGGCAGGTATGGGTGATGATCACCTCGTCATAGTCTTCATAGGTCTGCGGTTCGCGCAGCAAGGATGCGAAAGGGGCAAAGCCTGTGCCCGTGGCGAAGAACCAGATGCGTTTGCCGGGCAGCAGGGCGTCATGCACCAATGTACCAACAGGTTTGGGGCGCAAGATCAGCTCATCACCCGGTTTGATGTGTTGCAACTTCGAGGTAAGCGGACCGTCCTGCACTTTGATTGAGTAGAACTCCAATTCTTCATCCCAGGACGGCGACGCGATGGAGTAGGCGCGCAAGAGCGGCTTTTGCTTGCCTGTTTTGGGGTCAGGATCACCCATCAGCCCGATCATGACGAATTCGCCGGACCGGAACCGCAGGGATGCGGGCCGCGTCACCCGAAAGGAAAACAGGCGATCAGTGTAATGTTTGACGTCCGTTACGGTCTGCGCATCGGGCAGGGTGGGGACGGCTTTGGCGGTTTGTGTGCTCACGGGTGTCGCTTCAGTCATATGTGTCATGGCAGCCCTGATAGGGCCGCCCTCCGGTTTAGTCGTTGATCTAGGTCAGGGAAAGGGGGTGCGATCTAATTCTGGCCGCGCAAGCGCGCCTGATAGTTGTGGTTTTCCCAATCGGCACGAAAGAGCCATTGTGCTTCGGGTTGGCGGGCGGCAAGGGCATCGTCGATTTCGACCTCGTCAAAGCCGGAGCGGCGCGCCATCGCGTATTGGTCTGCCAACACATGGCCTTTGGCGCGCAAACGGCCTTTGTAGCCTGCACGGCGCAGCATCGCGGCCAGCGTAAACCCACGCCCATCGGCGGATGACGGGAAATCAATGCGGATCATTGCGGCGTTATCAAGCCCCACGAGCGCCTCTGGCGCAGTGTCAGAGGGCAGGTCGATGCCATAGTCGCAATCATTCGCCGCGACCTCATCCAACGCGACGAAGCCGCAGGTAAAATCATCAGGGGCAAAGCCTTTATCTGTCACAATCACGCTCATGCGGCTTGTCCTTTGCGTGTTGCGCCACTCGCATCAAAGTGAATGCCGCATTCTGTTTTTGTTGTTCCACGCCAACGGCCTGCGCGCTGATCTTCATGATCGCTGACGCGCGTTGTGCAGGGCATGCATCCGACAGAGGGATAGCCTTGCGCGACTAATGGGTGGCGCGGCAGATCATGTTCTTTGATGTAATCCTGCAAGTCTTGGGCAGACCATTTGGTCAGCGGATTGACCTTGATCTTGCGGCCG
The DNA here is from genome assembly GCA_038533095.1 of Pseudomonadota bacterium. Taxonomy (GTDB): domain Bacteria; phylum Pseudomonadota; class Alphaproteobacteria; order Rhodobacterales; family Rhodobacteraceae; genus Yoonia. The sequence continues at coordinate 20,011 of JBCAZI010000043.1, read as the reverse complement.
TCCTTTTCAAAGAGTGGCAGGTCGGCGCGCTTGCCCCCCTGAAACTGCTTGCGCCCGGTGATCCAGCCGTCGAAATCCGCCAATGCTTTGGCCAGGGGCCGTGTTTTTCGCAGATCGCAGCAAGCATCGGTGTCAGCCTGATGCAACAACCCCTCAACATCTTCGCGCAACACATCATTGCGGTTGGGGCCGACGATACGCACATCTGTCAGACCTAGCGATGCTGCAACCTCACGCTGGTAAGTCAGCGTTTCGGGAAACAGCATTTCGGTGTCCAGAAAGATCACCGGTGTCGCCTTGTCGATCTGCGCCACCATATGCAGCAAAACAACGCTTTCGGCTCCGAAAGAGGACACCAAAGTCATTTTGCCAATCTGCACATCGCTTAGCGCGTGCCGCAATACGGTCTGCGCGTCAGATTTCCGGTGCAGGATATTGCGGCGTTCGGCCAGTTCCTTAAGCGGCATTGGCTTTGTCCTCGCTTGGATAAAGGATCGCCTTGAAGGGTTCCATCCCCAGACGGCGATAGGTTTGCAGCAAGGTTTCTTCGGCATCCTGGCGCAAGTCCAGATAGCCGGTCACCAGACGTTCAATCGCTGGCACGATCTCTTCCGCGCTGAAGCCAGGGCCTGCACGTTCACCAATGGTGGTCGTCTCTGTCCCGTCACCGCCCAGTGTGATCTGGTAGTTTTCAACACCAGCCCGGTCGAGCCCGAGGATACCAATGTGACCGACATGGTGGTGCCCGCAGGCATTGATGCAGCCCGAGATTTTTATCTTTAGCTGACCCACATCGTGTTCGATCTTCAATTCATCGAAACGGGTCGCGATTTCCTGCGCGATAGGGATCGAACGGGCTGTGGCCAGCGCGCAGTAATCCATACCGGGGCAGGCGATGATGTCGGATGCAAGGCCAATGTTGGCAGTCGCGAGATCTGCCGCGCGAAGAGCCTGATACACGGCCGGAAGATCCGCCTTATGCACATGCGGCAGGATCACATTCTGCTCGTGGCTGATGCGCAGCTCTCCATGGCCGTATTGTTCTGCCAAGTCCGCCATCACGCGCATCTGGTCAGAGGTCGCATCGCCCGGCGTGGCGCCGTGCTTTTTGGTGCTGATGGATACGATGGCGTAGCCGTCGGCCTTGTGCTGCGCCAGGTTCGTATCGGTCCACGACCGGAAGGCGGGGTTTGCAAGGCGCGCGGCTTCAAAACCATCTGTTGATTTACTGACAAAGGCCGGTGGGGCAAAGGCTGCCTCGATTTCGGCCAGCAACTTCTGATCGTGGCCAGAGAAACCATCGCGGATCGCAGCGAAACGCTCTTCCACAAGCTCTTGGATTTTCTCCAGCCCGTTCTCATGCACAGTGATCTTGATGCGCGCCTTATATTTGTTATCGCGGCGACCCAGCAGGTTGTAGACGCTGACAATCGCCTCACAATAGGGCAGCAGATCGGCCTTTGGCAGGAACTCCCGCAGCACCTTGCCCACCATCGGTGTCCGCCCAAGGCCACCACCGACGATGACTTCAAAACCGGGCTCGCCCGCGTTATTGCGGACCATGCGTAGGCCAATGTCATGGGCCTTGGTCACGGCGCGGTCATGTTCCGCACCTGTGACAGCGATCTTGAATTTGCGCGGTAGGAACTGGAATTCAGGGTGGTCGGTGGACCACTGGCGCAACAGTTCGGCCACAGGGCGTGGATCTTCGATCTCATCCGCCGCAGCACCGGCAAAATGGTCAGCTGTCACGTTGCGGATCGTGTTGCCCGAAGTCTGGATCGCATGCATGCCGACATCGGCCAGTGCCTCTAGCATATCCGGCACATCCTGCAGTTTGGGCCAGTTGTACTGGATGTTCTGGCGCGTCGTGAAATGGCCATAGCCCTTGTCCCAGCGGTCCGCGATATAGGCAAGCTGACGCATCTGCGCAGGGTTCAGCGTGCCGTAAGGGACCGCAACGCGCAGCATATAGGCGTGCAGTTGCAGGTAGAGGCCGTTCATCAGGCGCAGGGGTTTGAATTCGTCTTCGGTCAGGGAGCCGTCGATGCGGCGCTCCACCTGCCCACGGAACTGGGCGACGCGAGAGCGGACAAAGGCTTCGTCAAAGTCGTTGTAGGTATACATTCTGCTTTTTCCTGTCGCAGTCCCGGACGTGATCCGGGACCTCTGTTTCAAGGTTGCGTTTGAGGTCCCGGATCAAGCCCGGGACTGCGTTTCAGCTTGTTTGCCATGATGGTAATTCGAAGGGCCGCGGGTGCGAAAAGCCTCGCGGAAATGGGTGGGTTCGGGGCCATCCGTGCCGGGTTTCGCATCAACCAGATAGGCGCCTGCAATCTCATCGGCGCGAGCCTGTGCTTCTAACAGGCGCAGATCGGCATGCGCCTCATCCGTCAGCAACTCGGCCTGGCGCATATCGCGGGTCCATGTGTTGTTTTCGGTCAACCAGACGGCGTCGCCTTCCAGCAATGCATTGGCGGTGACGACTTTGGGAGAGAAAGCCTTGGGCATTATGCAAACTCCTTGAGTTGGCGGGCTTGGGTGGCCGCGTCGCGCGGGGCGAGGCCGTAAAAGGTGATGGCGGGGCCTTTGAGGTTGGCTTGGGTCAGCGTTGGTTCCAGCTCGGCCAATGTGGTTGCGATGATCTGCTGATCGGCACGGCTGACGTTTTCGATAATGGTCACAGGCGTCACCGGATCGGCGCCATGCATCAGCAGGCGGCCTTGGATGAAACGCGCGGATTTCTTGCCCATGTAGATCGCAGCGACTTCACCGGGTTGGGCCAGTGCTTTCCAATCGTGGTCGGCGTAACCTTTGGTGTCGTGGCCCGTGATCAGGCGAACAGATGAATTGCGGTGCCGTTTTGTCAGGCTTTGTCCAATGTTGGCAACGGCGGCAGAGGCGGCCGTGATGCCGGGGATAATGGTGTAGGGGATGTCATGGGCTTCAATCGCCTCAATCTCTTCGTCTAAGCGTCCAAAGACCGTTGGATCGCCTGCTTTCAGCCGCACCACATGGTGCCCATCCAATGCGTGTTGCACGATCAGCGCGTCGATATCGGCCTGGGCCATGGATTTGCCAAAACCCTCTTTGCCCGCATCAATGATGATCGCCTCGCGGCGGGCGAGTTCGAGGATTTCTCCGGTGACCAGACGGTCGTGGATCACGACATCGGCCTTGTCCAATGCGTTGCGCGCTTTAAGGGTCAGCAGTTCAGGGTCGCCGGGGCCTGCGCCGACCAGATCGACAGAGCCTTGTTTAGCGGTCTGCATGATGTGGGTATCGAGGTGCTGTTCCAGGGCAGGGATCACGCCCGCCGCGCCATTTTCAGCCAATGCCTTTGGGCCACTTCCAAAGTAGAAGGACGACCAGAAGTCGCGGCGCTTGCGGCCCATTGGTAGCACCTCAACCGCGTGGCGGAAGGTTTTGCCGATGCGGGCGAGGACGCCAAGTGATGTGGGCAAACGCTCTTCAAGGTCTGCTTTGATTGCACGGGCCAGAACGGGGGCTGCCCCTTCAGTGCCAATGGCGACCGTGACAGGGTCACGGTCCACGATGGCGGGGGTGATGAATTGGCTGTCGGCCAGGTTATCGACGATATTGACCAAAGCACCCTCGGCATGGGCGATCGCGGAGACGCGGGCGTCTTCGGCGTCATCTTCATTGGCGGCATAGAACAGGGCGGCGCACATTGCATCACCGGGTTCCATCGCGCGCTCAACGATCCGTAGCTTGCCTTGATCGGCCCATTTGCGGATGTCGTCAGCAATCTCTTCGGCGATCACGGTCAGATGCGCCTCGGTCTTCATCAGTAGGCGCAACTTGGCCATGGCGGCATCGCCACCGCCCGACAGAACAATGCGGCGGCCTTCGACGGCGAGGAAGATGGGAAAATGCTTCATTGGGTTGGCCTTACGATTTCTTGGGTTCAATATAGAACAGCGTTCTGATATTTGCCTCCCCATGGGCGTTGATAAGGACGTTTGTTCTACAAAATCCTGAGTTAGGACCGCCTGTCCTGCAAATTTGGAGAAATAAGAATGTCGGTACGGATAGACGCCACAGACCGGAAAATTCTGGCGGCAATGCAAGCGGATGCAGCGCAATCGTTGGACGAAATTGCGAAGTCTGTAGGGTCGTCCAAGACGCCTGTATGGAATCGCATTCGCAAGATGCGTGAGGAAGGCATTATTGGGCAACAGACCGTTTTGCTGGATGCAGAGGCGCTGGGGTTTGAGGCTTGTTTCTTTGTTCTGATCCGCACGTCAGAGCATGATGCCGCGTGGCAAGGGCGGTTCCTGAAAGCATTGCGAGAACGGCCCGAGGTGCAAGAGGCGCACCGGCTGGCGGGGGATATTGACTACATCCTGAAGGTGCGGGTGCAGAACGCGCGGGCCTATGACACCTTCTATCAGGCGCTGATTTCAGAGGTGAAGGTGCATAATGTGACCGCACTTTTGTCGATGGAAGAGATCAAATCGACGGTGGCATTGCCGCTTTAAGGCTCCTCACTACGGATTTCTTTACTATTATGAACTTTGTTCAAGATTTTGATTGACGCCTCGGGTTGCGTCGGCTAGTTGATTGAACAATGTTCACAAATGGAGTAATCTGATGTCTAGCTTTAAAACCATCATAACACTTTCTGCCGTCGCACTGGCGTCTGCCTGTGCGGCACCCAGTGTCCAACACACAGCACAATCCGCCGATCACAGTGCGCAAGCGGCAAGCCATGGTGTAAGCGCTGTTGCGTCAGGTGCAGCGACTGTTTCCGCTGTGCCGGTTGTTGCGACGGGCGCGGTGCTTTCGGTCACAGGTGCTGCGATCGAAAGCGTCGGGACGGCATCCGCTGATGCGGGCGTGCAAGTGCTGGATGCCGGGTTAGGGGCTCAGACACCAAACTGCGCTGTTCTGCAACCAACCTGCGTGGTGCCAAACGGCCCACCGCAGCTGAATTAAGAGGATGCACGCCATGACACGTTTTCTGACAGTCATCCTGTTGTTGTTTTGCACACTCGCACCCGCCATTGGTTTTGCGGGCAGCAGCGCGGCCAGCAACCCTGTCTTGCCGGCCGATCAGGTTGCCAGCTTTGCAAATAAAGTGCAGCGCGATCTGGCCGCACGAGGCGCAAATGTCGCCATCGTATCACGGGTCGGGCGTGACCCTGCTGTGCTGCCGGATGGGATCAACTACACCCATGTCGCATTCTGGGTCTATGCGCGCATCACCAAGGCCGATGGCAGCACTGGCATGGGCTACCGCGTCTATAACCTGTATCAGCGCGGCGGGGATCTGACCCGCAGCGATCTGGTGCAGGATACGCCAGGCGATTTCTTTGCTGGCGCGCATAGTCTGGATGCGGGGATCATCATTCCCGATCCGCGCTTGCAGCGTAAAATCCTCGATGTGATCGCAAGCCCTACCTATGCGGCTTTGCACAATGCCCGCTACTCCGTACTGGCCAATCCGCGGACGGGTCAGTTTCAGAACTGTACGGAGCATACGTTGGACGTGGTGATGGCGGCACTCTATGACACCAGTGATCCCGCGCAGATCAAGGCCAATATCGCCGCGCATTTCACGCCCCAGCCTGTGCGTTTGAACGGTGTGCAGCGCCTGTTTGCACCAGCCGCCTCAGCCGCGCTGACCACGGCTGATCACGGGGCAAATGTGGGGACAGCGACATTCGGATCCATCGCGCGGTTTATGGAGGCCAATAACCTAGATGATGAGGTGTATCGGATCACGCCAACGCAGGTGGTGCGGTTCTAGGTCGACACCATCAACCGCTCAAGCCCATGAAAATGGTACACATCGCCATATTGCGGTGCCCCGGCTAACTTTAGGTTGGGGCATCGCGCAAAGAGCACCTCAAGCGCGATACGCGTCTCCAACCGGGCGAGGGGGGCGCCGACGCAGAAATGAATACCACCGCCAAAGCTGGTGTTCTGCGGGCCCTTGCGGGAGGGGTCAAAAATGTCGGGTTCGTCGTAGGCCAGCGGATCACGATTGGCAGAGCCCAGCAGACAAGCAATCTGATCACCGCGTTTGAAGCTGTGATCGCCCAAGGTGACGTCCTCATAAACCCAGCGGGTAAACATATGCAGCGGCGGGTCAAAGCGGATCACCTCTTCCACAACCGCTTCGGTAATGTCGGTCACGCCATGTTCCAGCAGCGTCTTGGTGCCGTTGCCCAAAGTGTGCACTGTGGCCTCATGCCCGGCGTTCAGCAGCAGGATGCAGGTTGTGATCAGCTCATCCTCGCTCAGCTTTTCGCCATCAGCCTCGGCCGCGATCAGGGTTGAGATCAGATCATCGGTTGGTGTTTTGCGTTGTTTGGCGATGTAGCCGCGCATGAAATCCACGAAATCATTGGTGGCGGCAATCGCATCCGCCTCGATCTGCGGGGTGCGGCGCGCCTGATACATGGCAACCATCGCATTGGACCAGCGGACCAGATCATTGGCACGCTCTTCCGGCACACCCAGCAGGCGCGAGATGATGATGACGGGCACTGGCTTGGCGTAATGGGTCAGCAGGTCGAATGGCTGATCGGGAAATTGGTCAATCAGATCATGGCACAGCGTGCGGATGTCAGGGTCCAGCGCGGCGATCGTTCGGCTGGTAAAGGCGCGCAGGACCAGCGCACGCAAGCGCGTGTGGCGGGGTGGTTCCAGTTCCAGCATCGAATGCGCCTCTACGTTGTAAAATGGCTGCAAATGTTCTGGGGTAGAGGGGGCCAGTTCGGGCGGGCATTCACGCCCCATGCGCCTGTCGCGTAGCACGGTATGGACCATCTTATGGGACACTGCACAGGCCATATCGTAGTCCTCCCACCAGATGAAATCGCCCAGCTTGCGTGCTTTGTCGTAGAATGGATAGGGGTCTTGCACAAAGGCAGGATCAGTTGGCGATTGGCTAAGTCTATGCATTGCGTTGGTGTGTCCGAGGTCGCCGGATTTTGCAAGCGGATGTGGTCAGCTATGCCATAGCAACCCAAGATTGTATGGGGTGGTGCTGCCGCGACGTTCTGACGCGCATCGTACCCCCATGATTTGTGGTATGCGGCATGCAGTTGGATACCAAAAATCGCCTGGCTGCCAGGTGAAATGATAAGACTGCGTGCCAACGAAGGGAGGGCGTTCATGGCCAAGGCGCCACTGGACGATAAAGCGTTTGATCGCTCTGAATACCGTAAGGCTGACCGGCAATTCAGGTTGGCAAAACAAGAGTTGCCGCAAGACGCTGTCTCGGCTCTTGCGCGCGAAGTTGTAAGGCGTCTTGCATTCAAAATGCCACGTGCTGTGAAAAAAGAAGACCTGCCAACGGCGTCAGATATTGATCTGCTGTGCGGTGCTTTGCTGTCGCGCACGGATGATGCGGCGGACAACTTCATCTTGGCTGCCCGGCGCGATGGCGTGCGAGTCGAGGCGATCTACCTTGGCTATGTGGCAGGTGCAGCCCGCCGCCTTGGCGAGATGTGGGACGATGATGAAATTTCCTTCATCGATGTCACATTGGCCTGCCGCAAGCTTTACCGGATTATCCGTGGCCTGCGCCACGTCATTGCACCTGGCATTCTGGGCGACCGCGATGAATGGCCAGCCATGTTTGCTTTGGTCCCTGGTGAGACACATACATTGGGGATCGAAATCGCCACGGACGTGTTCCGCCGTGAAGGCTGGGACGTTGATATGATGGTCGGCCTTGATCACGATATGCTGGTTGAGCAATCCGACAAGCGAAACTACCGCGCCATCGTTTTGGTTGCCAATTCTGATGGTATGCTAGAGCCGTTGACGCGCCTTGTGCTTGCTTTGCGTATCTCGCACCCGCTGTCACATCTGGTCGTAGCAGGTAATATTCTTGATCATCACGCTGACATCACCGATCTGGTGTGGGCAGATGCCGTGATGAAGGATATTGAAACCGCGGTGAGCACATTGCGTCATGTCATTGATGGCGCGGAGACTTAGATTTTAGACTTTAAGCTTTTTCCAAAGCTGCAATTATCGGTGAGAAAGCTTCGGCGGTCAGGCTGGCCCCACCCACCAATGCGCCATCCACATTGGGTACGGCGAAAATATCCGTGGCATTGCTGCCTTTGACGGATCCGCCGTAGAGCAATGAGAATTCGGCGCCATCGTCAAACCGGTCTTCCAAGCGCGCGCGGATATGGGCGTGGACTCCGGCGATCTGATCGGTGGTGGGCACTTTGCCCGTGCCAATGGCCCAAACGGGCTCATAGGCGATGACGGTGTTCAGCGCATCGGCTGTGTCTGGCACTGACCCCGCCAATTGGGCGTCGATTACATCCAACGTGGTGCCGTTCTCGCGTTCGTCTAGGGTTTCACCGATGCAGATCACGGCAATCAGGCCAGCATCATAAGCAGCCTGGGATTTTAAAGCGATCAGCGCGTCGGTTTCGCCATGATCCGTCCGTCGTTCTGAGTGGCCGACCAGCACATAGCTTGCGCCAACGTCAGCCAGCATTTCGGCGCTAATGTCACCGGTATGCGCGCCAGCCTCGGCCGTATGACAGTCCTGACCGCCGATATCAAAGGGTGTGTCTTCGCAGGCGCTGATCAGGGTAAAGGGCGGACAAATCAGGATGGCGATATCTGCGTCGCCATGTTTGTCTTCCAGTATTTGAAGTTCTTTCAAACTGCTTTGCATCCCGTTCATCTTCCAGTTTCCAGCGGCGATTTTACGGGGCATGGCAGGTCCTTACATCAAAGAAGCAATCGTATATCTTGCTAATGTGCAGGCCTCTGCCGGATCGTCAAGGGCGGCGTCAGGAATGGACCAGTAGGGCATGTTGTGAAACTGTGCGGCGCCGTCATCCTGCAGTTGGGTGACGGCATCACCCTTCGCCTTTAGGTACAGCTGGCCGTCGCTGCTCATCAAGGCAAAGACTTCGCCATCCAGATAAAGGCACATGCCGCCAAACATCTTGCGTGTTGTCACCCGGCCGAGGTCAGAGAAAAGGTCGGTGGCAAACGCTATATCGGCGTCTGCAAGGGCCATCAGGTGGTTTGGATGTTCTCGTCGAACTTGATCGACTCGCCGCAGCCGCAGGCATCCACCACATTGGGGTTACGGAACTTGAAGCCGGCTTCCAGCAGTGACACTTCGTAGTCAATCTCGGTTCCGAATAGGAACATCTGCGCCATGGGAGCAATCATCACCCGCGCGCCATCCTGTTCGACGACTTCGTCTAGCGGATCAACCTCGGTCACATAATCCATGGTATATTCCATGCCTGCACAGCCGCCTTTCTTGACGCCAATGCGCAAGCCCTGATGGCCATCTTTTTCCATCAGCTTTGCGATTTGTGCTGCAGCCTTGTCAGTGATGCTGACGGCCTGTTTGCCTGGAATGCCGAACATGTGACGTGCTCCTTTGTATCCTATGTAGGGCAGTTGGTGGTCCCGCTCAAGATGGGGTGGGGTCGATGCCGTAGAATGTGATCAGCGAAAGTGTCGCAAAGCTGATCAGCAAGGCCCAACCGAAAGAGGCAAGGGTGCCGATAATCACATATTCACCCGCTTTTTGATCTTTTGAGGCCGTATCAAAGCGCAGCACTGATTTTGCAGCGATCAGAAAACCGATGCCTCCGGGTTGCCCTGCCAGCACCATCAGAAAGATCAGCGCACGTTCCAGCAGGCCGATCATGCGCCCCGCCTCTGGCAGGCCTTGTTGGGGCAGCATGTCGAAATCCTGCATCAGCAAACCTACCGCCGGTCCGCCGGCATGCACGCAAAGGATCAGCCCAGCGCCGATGGCCAACAGGTATTGCACCCAGATATTCGCGTCCGGCCACAGCAGGGCCAGGTCCGGCCAGAACCACAGTACGCCAATGATCGTCATATAATGCGCCAGCTGATCCGCGACATAGGCCCAGAGCCTTTCAGGGGCGAAATGCGTCTTGATCATGTCTATGCCCAGATGCAGCACAGTGATGGTTAGCGCGGGCAGGATTTCACCGCGCAGGGCAATCATCGTCAAAAGGAACACCACACCGATATGGGCGGCCATTGCGCTGGGTTTTTTCTTATTGGCAATGATCCAGCTGTTTTGCAGCGGATAATCCGCCAGTAGATGCGCAAAAAGCAGGGCAAGGGCAGTCGTCAGCATTTACGTGGTCTTATCCGATGCGTAGTCATGGTTGCGCATAGCGTAGAGCGCATTGTCAAAATAGGATAGACCCGCACCCGCCAGACGGCTTTGGACCGCTTGCCGGGTCACACCCAATGCCTTTGCAATGTCTTGATGGCGGGTCATTTGCCCCTCCAGATACATCGCGACCACCTGCGCCTGCGTGGCGGTCCAGCTTTTGGCGACCCATTCAGCAAGGTCAATAATAGCAACCTGTGCAGACGAGACGCCCTGACCGGCAATAGCGATCGTGCGATTGCGGCTCATGTTGTCCAGATGATCACCTGAGACAAAGAATGCGGGGCCGGTGGCATCGGACAGGTCATTGCGGCCCAATGTATCGATGGGGCCCACCCCGATCGAGATACGCGTGTCGATCTTGGTTTGCCCTGCTTTCAGCTGTGCGACAAAATACAAAGCCGCATCCAGCAAAAGCCCCGGTTTGGTCAGCACAATTTGCCAGCCATCACCGCGGTAGCGGGTAAAGCGGACGTCAATATTCCATGCGCTGCCAAATTGCTGGGCGGCGTGGCGCAGAATGTCGAATGTCTTTTCAACGGCGGCTGTGTCTGACTGACGTGATTTAATCAGGTCACCAGTCAGCACGGCGCAATAAAGTTGCTGGGTCATAAGCAATATTTAGGATTTGCCTTGCCATAAAGCAAGTAAATATTTTTGCTTATGATAAAAGCAATATAAAATCATTGCTGATAGGTGGGTGGGATCCCCCGAGGTGACCCTCGGGGGACAGGGGCTTAAAGCCCCATGCAATTGGCATAATATGTTGTCGTTGCAGGCCAATCAGAGAAGACACCTTCAACGCCAACCTGCTGTGCCAGGACATCAAGCACCTCAAAATAGTCGCCGTCATTGTCGGTGACATCCGCAACAGTCTGGAAGTACCAACCGCCACCGTTGCCCAATGGGCCAGAGCGTTCCAAAGTCCAAGTGATGATCTGCAAATCAGCGGCCTTTGCTGCCGTTGCCAATGCCGATGGAACGATCTGCCCATCCTCAAGCGTTAACAACATCCATGTTGGCGGGGCAATGATGTTGATACCCATCGCCTTCAGCTCTTCCATCGTGTTGGGCCATGTGGCCGGGTCCTGGGGGGAGTAACCATCGATGTCATACTCATCCATCAGATAGACAGCTTGGGCGCCGAACTCCGGTTCGTTCTCGACCCAATAGAGCACGTCATCCATGTTGAAGGATTGCAGCCAGACGTCAGACGGGGGAATGCCAGCGGCTTTGTATTCATCCACTAGCTTTTGGGCGTAATCCTCTTGGCTGAAACCGTTGAACGGCATCTCGACAGATGGGGATTTGAGCTCTGGTGTGAACTTCGCGCCAAGGTCACGAAACAGTTCAATCGACTGCGCGTGGGTCATCAGCGTTGTGTTGTCCACATAAAGATCAGTGCGCCAATTGGCGGTGCCACCCAGATAAGCCTCTGGCGTTGTTGCTGTGCTGTCAGCTGCGTCCATCTTGGGCTCAAGCGTCATGAATTCGGCCAGGGTCACGTCACTGGTGCGACATTCGGCGCTGGCAGGTTCATCGCCATTGGCGGGGCTAAAGGGTGTTGTACATTGCTCGGCCAGATCGCTGACAACAATATTCGTCGTTGTGTGCAGATCATTCTGGGCGTGGCGGCAGACCAGTTCCAGATCAGATGTGAATGTCACATCACACTCCAGAATGCCGGCACCCATCTGCGCGGCAGCAACATTTGATTCGACCGTATGTTCAGGGAACATCAATGGCGCACCACGGTGCCCAATCGAAAAATCTGAGCGGGCAGGGGTCTGTGCGGCACAGGATTGCAACTGCGATTTCAAAGGACCGTCGTCCATTTGGTCAATCAAGAAAGCAGGGCGCGGGCCATAGGTCAGATGGGCATCAGCAAGGGCTGAGGTGCCAGCGAGGGTCGCAATCAATGTGAAGGTGAGGCGCGTCATGTAAGGCTCCGTTGTTAAACACGAGAGCCGAGATGTGCGCTAATTGTAACGGGGAGTTTACGGTTTGATGACGATTTGCCGACGTTACATGAAACCCAATTCAAGCCGCGCTTCGTCGGACATCATATCCATGCCCCACTGCGGCTCAAACGTCATTTCGACATCGACGTGTTTGACACCGGGCAGGGGTTCGATCGCATCGGCGACCCAACCGGGCATTTCACCCGCAACAGGACAGCCGGGTGCTGTCAGCGTCATAATGACGTTCACGGCGTTATCTTCCTTGATATCAATCGTGTAGATCAATCCAAGGTCATAGATATTCACCGGAATTTCGGGGTCATAGACAGACTGACAGGCCCGCACGACATCCTCATACAAAGGATGATCTGTCGTGGATGGTGCGATCAGCGGTGCGCCTTCAAGCTGCGCGTTGTCTTCGGTCATGTCATTGGTCCCTGCCATTCCTGACCAAACATATAGGGATTGGACCTTGGGGCGTAAAGGGGCCGATGGGCCTAGTGCGCCCTTAGCTGTGCGACCAATGATGCGTTTTCCGCCTCCCACGATTTGAATAGCAGATAGGCTTGGGTGTTTTGCTCTTTCGTCAGGATCGATCCGGGGTGCGCTAGCTCGCCATCCAGAAACAGGCGTTTGGCCTGTTGGTAGGTTTCATTGCAGGCAAAGCGTTGGGTCTGCGTCAGGACATGCGCTTCGGCCAATGCCGTGCATTCGTAGTAGACGCTCAGAAGTTCTAAGAGTGGATCCATAGGGGACGTTAACATTGGAATTCCCAATATTGCGTTCACAAATCGCTGAACACTCTGACCGCCCGGGGCCATACTAATTTTTGACTGCTCACGACGTCAGGCTGTTTCGCGTGCCAATGGCCCCGGCGTTTCGCGGATCGGCAGATGTAACAATGTCGCCAATAGCCCTAGCGCCACCGCCGCCCACCACATGGGGCCATAGGCGCCGTAGACGTCAAAGATCCGCCCGCCCAACCAAGCGCCGATGAATGCGCCGGTCTGATGGCTCAGGAAAACGAGCCCGCCGAGCGTTGAGAGATAGGCCAAGCCTTGGGTTTGCGCGACCAAAGCCGTGGTTAGAGGCACGGTCGACAACCACAGCAGGCCCATGGCAGCGGAGAAGAGGTAGATGCTCCACGGTGTCAGTGGGGCCATGATAAAGAGGGTGATGACAACAGCGCGCGTGAAATAGATGCCGCTGAGGACGCGCTTTTTCGACATGCGCTGCCCGGACCAACCCGACAAAAAAGAGCCCGCGATATTGAACAGGCCAATCAGCGCTAAAGAGACAGCGCCAAGCGATGCAGCAAGACCGGCATCTGCGATATAGGCGGGCAGGTGGGTCTGGATAAAGGCGACGTGAAAGCCACAGACGAAGAAGCCGGTGAAAAGCAACACATAGGCCCGGTCACCAAATGCCGACTTGATGGCGTGACCAAAGCGGCTGTTGTCCGCCTGGACGGTTGGCACGGAAACCCGGTTCACAAAGATGGTCATCGGCAAGATCAACAGAAAGCTTGCCGCGATGACGAGGATGGCGTTCTGCCAGCCGATCCAGCCCATCAGAAAAACAGACATGGGTGCCGCCACAAACATGCCTGCCGAGGCGGACGCCGTGCCCAGCCCCAAAATAAAACTGCGGCGGGCGGGGGCTACGACCTTGCCCAAAGCGATGATGACGATCTGGAAAGCTGCCGCGCCAGAGCCAACGCCGACAATCACGCCGGATAGGACAAAGACGGTCGGGTCAATCACAAGCCCGCGCAGGGCAAAGCCCGCCGCGGCCATGATCGCCCCAAACATCAGCACGCGCCCGCTGCCATAACGGTCAGCGACCATGCCCGCCAGCGGCTGTGTGATGCCCCAGCACATCGCCTGGATCGCCAAAGACAGCGAAAACACCTCGCGTGGCCAGCCCAAAGCCTCGGACATCGGGCGCAGGAAGACGCCAAAGGTGGCGGCAAAGCCAAAGCTGATAAACCCGATCACACAGCCTGCGATGATGGCGGCCTTGATTGCGGGGGGCTCTGATGTGTCACGGGTCATACGGGCGACGTTAGGTGAGGGCGCGACAATCGGAAAGCCTTTTCAATTGCCCGTCGTTCGGCCATATCGCGGGCAGTTACAGGATAGATGCATGACCGAACGCTTTTCATTCACGCTCAACGCGACAGACGGCAAGGCCCGGACCGGTGTGATCAAGACACCGCGCGGTGATATTCGCACACCTGCCTTTATGCCGGTGGGGACGGCTGCGACCGTGAAAGCGATGATGCCGGAAAGCGTCGCTGCTACGGGTGCCGATATCCTGCTGGGCAATACCTATCACCTGATGCTGCGCCCCACGGCAGAGCGGATTGATCGTTTGGGCGGGCTGCACAGGTTCATGAACTGGGACAAGCCGATCCTGACCGATAGCGGCGGTTTTCAGGTGATGAGCCTCGCTGATTTGCGCAAGATGACCGAGAAGGGGGTGACCTTCAAAAGCCATATTGACGGATCCAAGCATGAGCTGACGCCGGAACGGTCGATGGAAATCCAAAAGCTGTTGGGCTCTGACATTGTGATGTGTTTTGACGAATGCCCGGCATTGCCTGCCGATCGCAAACGCATCGCGGACAGTATGGAGCTGTCGATGCGCTGGGCGCAACGGTCGCGCGATGCTTTTGGTGATCGGCCCGGCCATGCGCTCTTTGGTATTCAGCAAGGGGGCTTGGAAGAAGACCTGCGCGCGCAAAGTGCCGAGGCACTGCGTGCGATTGAATTTGATGGCTACGCCGTCGGTGGGTTGGCCGTGGGCGAGGGACAAGAGGCGATGTTCAACGTTCTGGATTTTGCGCCCGATCAATTACCCACAGACAAACCCCGCTACCTGATGGGCGTGGGCAAGCCCGATGACATTGTGGGCGCTGTCAAACGCGGCATCGACATGATGGATTGCGTGCTGCCCAGCCGTTCTGGGCGAACAGGTCAGCTCTTTACACGGCGCGGTGTCGTGAACATCAAGAACGCACGCCATGCCGATGATCCGCGTCCTTTAGATGAACATTGCACCTGTCCGGCCTGCCGCAACTACTCTCGCGCTTACCTGCATCACGTGTTCCGCGCGAATGAGATGATCGCGGGCATGCTGCTGACCTGGCATAACCTGCATTACTTTCAGGAAATCATGCAAGGCATGCGCGATGCGATTGCGGCGGGGAATTTTGCCGCGTGGGAAGCGGATTTTCACGCGATGCGCGCGCTGGGCGATATTGAACCGCTCTAGCCATGCTACAAAATCAGCGCTAGCCTGCGGTCAATATGTCTGAATACCCAGCAGCACTCTCACCCGACAAAATCGGCACCTATCCTGCTTTGGTGAAGGCAGGTGGCGGTTATGTTTGGGATGCGGTGCTGGAATACCGTGTGTGGTGCCATCCCGAACGCGGGGCAGATGACCTCGAAGATGGTAATGACTACTACTACGCCTTTGCGACTTACGAAGAGGCTGTTGCCTTTGCCGCGCAAGAGGCTGGCGCAACTGACCCTGTGGCACTCATCCTGCAACGCGAATACATCGACGAAGCCAAGCCTGGGATCTACCAACATATCAAAGAAGAGCGGCTGACAGAGTGGCCTGTTCAATTTTTGAAACGGCCGCAACGAACCGACCGGACAATCCCCGATTTCATGGCACCAGATGCACCAGCAAACCGCTTGGACATTCTGCGTGGCGCGGTCTAATTCGGTCACATCAGAAAATTTTGCTGTTCCTTTGGTCGTTTAACCTCTTTTGGATCGTTTTTTGATGTAATCCGCTTGCAGCCCCGGCGCCAGAAAGGCAGTTTGCGGCAAGCATTCGGTATGTTTGGTTGAAACGCACATCGCCTCACCCCACATATTGATCCCAAGAGGAGACGCTCCATGTTGCCGCTAAGCGGGACGGGCGCGTCTTGCCAAAAAAGGAAAAGAGCATGCAAGAACCGTTGAGTTCATCCTATCCCGTCCTGCCGCTGCGCGACATTGTGGTGTTTCCACATATGATTGTGCCGCTGTTTGTAGGTCGTGATAAATCCGTCCGCGCCCTTGAAGAGGTGATGCAGGACGACAAGCAGATTTTACTATCCAGCCAGGTCGATCCGGGCGAGGATGACCCGAAAGAGGATGGCATCTACCGCGCTGGTGTGCTGGCCAATGTGCTGCAATTGCTGAAACTGCCCGATGGCACTGTCAAAGTACTGGTCGAGGGCCGTGCGCGTGTGAAGATCACTGATTTCGTGCCCAACGACAGCTTTTTTGAAGCGTCCTGCCAGTATTTGACCGAAACCGAAGGTGACCCGGCAGAGATTGAAGCGCTGGTACGCAATGTCTCGGCTGAATTTGAACGCTATGCCAAGGTCAAAAAGAACATCCCGGAAGAGGCGATGGCCGCTGTTGGTGATGCAACCGAGCCTGCGAAACTGGCTGATCTGGTTGCTGGACATCTGGGCATTGAAGTGGACCAAAAGCAGGGGCTTTTGGAAACACTTTCCGTGTCCGAGCGTCTGGAAAAGGTCTTTGGCATGATGCAGGGCGAAATGTCCGTCCTGCAGGTCGAGAAAAAGATCAAGACACGCGTCAAAAGCCAGATGGAGCGCACCCAGCGCGAGTATTATTTGAATGAGCAGATGAAGGCCATTCAGAAGGAACTCGGCGACGGCGAAGAGGGCCAGAACGAGGTCGATGAGCTTGAAGCGAAAATCGCTGAGACCAAACTGTCCAAAGAGGCCCGCGAAAAGGTGGATGCAGAGCTTAAAAAGCTTAAGAACATGTCACCGATGTCCGCGGAAGCCACTGTTGTACGCAACTATATGGACTGGATCCTGGGTGTGCCTTGGGGCGTGAAATCACGCACCAAGAAGGACCTGCATAAGGCGCAACAGGTGTTGGATGATGACCACTATGGCCTTGAAAAGGTCAAAGAGCGGATCGTCGAATATCTGGCCGTGCAGCAACGCTCCAAAAAGCTGAAAGGCCCGATTATGTGCCTTGTTGGCCCTCCGGGTGTGGGTAAAACCTCGCTTGGCAAATCTGTGGCTAAGGCCACGGGGCGCGAGTTTATTCGGATTTCCCTTGGTGGTGTGCGTGATGAAAGCGAAATTCGCGGTCACCGTCGCACCTATATCGGTTCGATGCCCGGCAAGATCATTCAGGCGTTGAAGAAGGCGAAAACCACCAATCCGCTGATCCTGCTCGATGAGATCGACAAGATGGGGCAAGACTTCCGTGGTGATCCGGCATCGGCGATGCTGGAGGTGTTGGACCCTGAACAGAACTCCACATTCGTCGATCACTATCTGGAGGTCGAATATGACCTCTCGAACGTGATGTTCTTGACCACCGCGAACTCCTACAACATGCCGGGGCCTTTGCTGGACCGGATGGAGATCATTTCGCTGGCCGGCTACACCGAGGATGAAAAGCGCGAGATTGCCAAGCAGCACCTACTGCCCAAGGTGATGAAGAACCACGGTCTGAAGGAGAAGGAATTCTCGGTCTCTGATGATGCGCTGCTGGCGATGGTGCGCGTGTATACGCGTGAAGCTGGCGTGCGGAACATGGAGCGCGAGCTTGCCAAAGTGGCCCGTAAAGCCGTGACCATGATCGTGAAGAAAGAGGCGGATATCATTAATGTGACCGCGGGCAATCTGAATGATTTCCTGGGTGTCGAAAAGCACCGCTTTGGTCTGGCGGAAGAAAAGGATCAGGTCGGTGTTGTCACCGGTCTGGCCTGGACCTCTGTCGGTGGTGAATTGCTGAATATCGAAGCGCTGCGCCTGCCGGGCAAAGGCCGGATGAAGACGACAGGTAAGCTGGGCGATGTGATGAAAGAATCCATCGATGCAGCCTCTTCCTATGTCCGGTCCATCGCGCCAGAGATCGGGGTGAAACCACCCAAGTTCGACAGCATCGACATCCACGTGCACGTTCCTGACGGCGCAACGCCAAAGGATGGTCCAAGTGCCGGTTTGGCGATGGTCACCTCCATCGTGTCGGTTCTGACGGGTATTCCTGTGCGTAAAGACATCGCCATGACAGGTGAAGTGTCCTTGCGCGGCAATGCGATGCCTATCGGTGGTTTGAAAGAAAAACTGCTGGCGGCCTTGCGCGGGGGAATCACGACCGTGCTGATCCCACAGGATAATGCCAAGGACCTGCCCGAGATCCCGGACAATGTGAAAGAGGGGCTGACCATTATCCCCGTCACCCACGTGTCTGAGGTGATTGAACATGCGCTGATCAGCAAGCCCGAAGCCATTGAGTGGGACGAGGCCGCAGAAGAAGCGGCAGCCGCAGCACTGAAGGCGCAAGGCGGGGCAGAAGGCGCGCGCGCGCATTAAACCTCTGCTTGAGCGATTAAACAAAGGGCGCCCCTGATCACGGGGGCGCCCTTTTTGTTAGGCAATTCTCAACTACCTCTCGCGTCCACATCACTTACCCTCTTGACCTCAGGCTTCGAAAGGCGCGGTAATGGCGCGACCCAAGCAAGGACCCGATATGGCACGCAAGACCAAAGCGCCCGCAGCAGCACCCGCAATTGAAACCCGGCTCGTGAAAAAGCCAGAGCTGCTGGATGAGGTCGTGGCACGCACCAACCTGAAAAAGCGCGATGTCAAACCAGCGGTCGAGGCGGCTTTTGCGGTATTGGCAGAGGCGTTACGCGATGGCGCGCAGGTGAATGTGCCGCCTTTGGGCAAGCTGCGTGTCGTGAAGGCCAAAGCCTTGGATGGCGGGGCGGATGTTATCACGCTGAAACTGCGCACACCTAAACATGCCGCAAAGGCGGCTGTAATGCAGGACGACGCATAGCGCGCTGTACCTCCTTATGTCCTTCCCAGAACTCTATATCCTGCGCCATGGCGAGACGACATGGAACGCCGAAAACCGTATGCAGGGCGAGCTGAACTCGCCGCTGACCGAAAAGGGGCTGCGCGATGCGGCGCGCCAACGCGACATACTTGCGCCATTGGACCTCACCGGCTTTGCCTTTCTTTGCAGCCCACAGGGCCGTGCGTTTCAGACGGCAGGTATCGCATTGGCGGGTATTGCCGACACAATCCGCACCGATGACAGGTTGCGTGAGATCGGTTTGGGCGATTGGTCGGGCCGGTTGCGGGATGAATTGCCCATGCCCAAGGGCAAAGACCCGTTTATGGCGCAATATGAAATCGCACCCAACGGGGAAGGGTTTGCCCGGCTGAAGGTCCGGTGCCGTGATTTTCTGGCCAGTCTTACAGGCCCCGCCGTACTGGTCACCCATGGGATCACCAGCACAATGATCCGCGGCTTGGTTGTCGGTGAAAAGGCCCATGCGCAGCGGACAACCCACGGCGGGCAGGGCTGTGTTTTCCATCTGAAAGATGGCAATCAATTCCTTTTGGAATGAGGCTTGCACAACCTGTGCCGCTGGTCTAAATGAACGCGGAGCGGGTGATTAGCTCAGTTGGTAGAGCGCTTCCTTTACACGGAAGATGTCGGGAGTTCGAGCCTCTCATCACCCACCATATTAGTTTGAGTTGTTGAACTGATTATTCAAGTGTCTGCCGGTTCACCAAGTACTAGACACTGCAGGGGCAGCCACACTTAGGTTCAGGATTTACGTTACGCCGGTTTGGTGTTTGGTCCGTAATCCGGCGTAGGTATCTGAGGCGATGTGGGTGTTACGTTAGCTGAGTTGCTGGAGGACTGGTCTGGGTGCTTCGCCTTCATTGCCGTAAGGACAATGAATGCGTGTCTGTTCTAGTGCATGTCAGCCCGGAGTATTCGTGGACCTGTCGCGGTTTGATGTCGCTCCTTTGATAGCATTTACTGCAACAAAGGAGACGAACTATGGGACTGAAACG
>JBCAZI010000042.1:0-28738 GCA_038533095.1 Pseudomonadota bacterium | reverse complement strand
ATGAGCAACTTTGCTGTCCATGTGATTGAAGATGACTACGCCGCCCTCACAGGATCAGCCGCGCATCTGGTCGCCCTCGACTAACCGTCCACCAATTCTTCGGCCGTGAACAATTGATCCTGCACCGTATCTGTCAAGTCTTTCAACGAGAAGGGTTTGGGCAGGAATGCCGCACCCACAACCTCTGGCTGGCCATCATCAAATGCGTCCTCAGGATAGCCCGAAACAAAGACCACTTTGGTATCCGGGCGCGATTTGAGCGCCTGACGCACCCATGTCGGCCCATCAAGACCCGGCATAATGACATCTGTTACAAAGATATCGACGTGCAGGTCTTCGTTCTCAAGCATCTCTAACGCGGCCTCGGCGTTGTCGGCCTCTAACACGGTATAGCCGCGCAAACGCAGCGCGCGGGTGGCGAATGCGCGCACAGGCGCCTCATCCTCCACCAGCAGCACGACACCTTCGGCACTTGTCTTGATACGCGGCTGTGATGTGGGAAGCGTTTTCAGCGATGTTTTTTCCCGCTCTAAATGGCAGGGGAAGAACAGTGAAAATGTGGTCCCCTCCCCCACAACCGTATCCACAAAAATATACCCGCCCGTCTGTTTGACGATACCGTAGGCTGTCGACAGGCCCAGCCCTGTGCCTTCGCCCGGGCGTTTGGTGGTAAAGAAGGGCTCAAAGATCTTGCCCAGCTTTTCAGCCAGAATACCCTGGCCTTCATCGATGACTTTCACCAACACATATTCGCCCGCTGGTACTGTGGCGCGATCGCGATGCATCGGTTTTTTGAGGCTGGCATTCTTGGTCACAACGCGGATTTCGCCTGCCCCTTTCATTGCGTCGCGGGCATTCACGACAAGGTTCATCAGCACCTGTTCCAACTGTCGTTTGTCCGCCTTGATGCTGGCAAGCTGCGGATCATGATCAAGCGTCAGCGTCACCTTTTCGCCCACAAGCCGGTTCAGCAAATGGGTCAGGTCTGAAAGCGTGTCGCGCAGATCAATCGTTTCCAACTGCAAGTTTTGCTTGCGCGAAAACGCGAGAAGCTGGCCAACAAGGCTGGCCGCACGGTTGGTATTCTGATGGATTTGGATCAAATCACCATAGTCCTGATCATGTTCATCATGGTTACACAGCAAAAGTTCACAATGGCCCGAAATCGCCGTCAACAGATTGTTAAAGTCATGCGCCACGCCACCCGCTAATTGCCCGATGGCCTGCATTTTTTGGCTTTGTACAAATTGCAGCTCCAGCGAGCGTAGCTCGGTCACGTCATTCAGCACCGCAATCAAATGCAGGTCTTCGGGGGCGCCGGCGGTGTTCAGCGTGACCTGGACGAAGGTGTCCTGCTTTTTGCCGCGCCCATGCAGGAACTGCGACACATTGCCAGCATGGCCTGCCAAAGCCTCTGACAGCCAATCATTGATGGGGCGGCCCGGATCGTTCAGCACATCGGCCAGATGGCACCCGGCGGTCGTGTTCAAACCCAATAGCTGGCGCGCCTCGCGGTTTGATCCCAGGATCGCACCATTTTGCGCAATCTTCAAAAGTGGGACAGGCAAATCCTCAATCGCGTCCCACCCCGCCTCCAACTGCGGCGGCATCTGCGCGGTGCTTGCGCCAGGTAGAACATAGACATCGCAAGTGTCATCCCTGCCTTCAGTGACAGCAACCACAACTGATTCTGGGCCGTTGGCACCCAGCAGATTATGCGCCTGTCCACTGCGCAGTGGAAGATCGTCAAAAACCTCTTCCAGATGGGCGCGGGACGCCCCAACAAGCGTTGTGAAAGCATCATTCATGTCTAGCACGCGGCCATCAGCGGTTACTGTCATTAACGGAAGGGTTTGCTGTTTGCCTTGTTTGCCCGCCTTCGCATCGCCTTGCCCCAATTCATCCAGCCACCACATTTGGCACTCAGGTCCCATGATCAGTAACCGGAGCCGGAAATGCCCGGCCCGCGTCACGATATCCTCGGTTTTTGCCCCGGCATGTTTCGCCTGCGCCATGACCTGCGAGATCACACAGCCCGGGTTTGCCAGCATCAGTTCAAAAACACTTGCCAGACTGCGCCCCTGCGTTTCGCCAAAACGATCCGTCGCACCCGCATTGGCAAATTGCACGATGCCTTTGCTATTGGTCACAAAGCCCACGCCAACGTCATGCGCAATCATCCGCCGCGCTGTTTTGCACAGGCGCGTATTCGCGCTTTGCATCCCAAATTCCGCGTATTTGCCAAAGGCAGCCACCAGCAAAAGGATACCACCGCAGATCGCTAAACCATATTGCAGCAGCATAAAAGGCGCGGCAAAGGCACCCGCAATGCAAAGCATTCCAGCGGCAGCTAGGCGTAGGACAGGCGGGGTCTTGGCCGTACCGAATACCGGCCGTATTTCAAACGATTGATCAAAAGGCACTCGATACACCTCACTCAGCGCGCACGACAGTAATCGCCGATTGGTTAACGCCCCCTCAACACCATTAGCAAATTCTTGGAAACAATTCTAGGTTGTATTACTGTTTCACAAGGACGCAGGTGTAAAACCCGTCGCCGTCCCCATCTGGCAGCCGCTGTGCGTCATGCACAACATGCCATTCCGGGTGGTTTCGCAGAAAGCGTTCAACACTGTCCTGATTCTCATCCTGCAAGACCGAACAGGTCGCATAGATCAGCGCACCACTGGGCGCAACCAAAGGCGCCGCCCCTTCTAATACGTCTGTTTGCGCATTCTTTAGCTGGTCAAGACGCTCTTTAGTGAACTGCCATTTCGCATCTGGCGTCCGCCGCCAAGTGCCACTGCCACTACAGGGCGCATCACAGAAAACCAGGTCAAATGATGGCTGTTGGGTCAGCTGCGCTGTTGTCAGGATCGGAATCTCCACGCCTGCCCGCGCCGCGCGTGTTGGTAAATCACGCAGCCGTTGTGGCGCGATATCATGGGCAAAAACATGGCACTCATATTGGTCAGCAAAGGCCAAGGCCTTTCCCCCACCGCCAGCGCAATAATCCAAAATTCGCGCGCCCGGGCTGGGGTTTGCTTGTGCGACAGCGGCTTGCGAGGCGGCATCCTGCAACTCGACCCACCCCTTCTGATAGGCCGCGCTTGTTTTAACACGCCGTGGGTTCTGCGTGACCCGCAGGCAACCGGCAACCGTCGGGTGACCTTCCGCAGCAATCTGATCCTGCGTCAGGAGACCGATCGCTTCATCCGGCGTCGCCTTGCGGCGGTTGACACGCAAGAACACGTCAGCACGGGCCTGTTGAGCGATTGCCGCGGCCTCGGCCTGCGCGCCGAGACTGCGTTGCCAGAACGGCCATAACCAATCGGGCACATCACAGCGCGCGGCGTCAGAGAGGGATAGCGGGGTCGCAAGCGCTATGCGTTCTGCATCACTCAGCGGCGCGGGCGCATGGCCTTCGCCGGAAAACAGCGCATCAATGTCCCAGCCTTCGCGCAGGGCGAGCCGCTGCATCAAATCGCGCCCCGCGCCATCCCCTAAAGACCGCTTGGCGCGCAACACATCAAACACATGATCGCGGACCGCGGCCCGATCCTTGGATCCGGCAAAACGACTGCCCCGCGCCCAAGCCGTCAATGCCTGCTCAGCCGCGGCCCCAGCCTGTACCTGATCCAGCAGCGCAATCGCCGCCGCCACACGTGCGCCAGGGGTCATCCCCTAGCCAACCCGATAGTTCGGGCTTTCGCGGGTAATCTGCACGTCGTGGACATGGCTTTCCTTCAGCCCCGCACCGGTAATTTTGACGAAGTTGCAGTTCTTGCGCATCTCATCAACTGTGGCACAGCCAGTATAGCCCATCGCCGCGCGCAGACCGCCGACCAGCTGATGCACCACCGCGTGGGCGGAGCCTTTGTAAGGCACCTGCCCTTCAATGCCTTCGGGGACCAGCTTGTCACTCGCCGCCTCTTTCTGGAAATACCGGTCGGCAGACCCACTCGCCATCGCGCCCAGGCTGCCCATGCCGCGGTAAGATTTGAAGGACCGGCCCTGATAGAGGATCACCTCGCCGGGGCTTTCATCCGTCCCAGCAATCATTGAGCCAACCATCGCGCAGGAGGCACCTGCCGCAATCGCCTTGGCAAAATCGCCCGAAAACTTGATGCCGCCATCCGCAATGACCGGCACATCACCGGCACCGGCGGCACAATCCATGATCGCAGTCAGCTGCGGCACGCCGACACCAGCCACCATACGTGTGGTGCAGATGGACCCCGGCCCGATCCCCACTTTCACGGCATCCGCCCCTGCCCCGATCAGCGCCTTCGCGGCCTCTGCGGTGGCAATATTACCCGCAACGATCTGCACTTCATTTGACAGTTTCTTGGCGCGTTCCACCGCCTGTGCGACCCCTTCGGAATGGCCATGGGCAGTATCAATCACAATCATATCGACACCGGCATCCACCAAGGCCTCGGCCCGTTCAAACCCGCTGTCGCCGACGCCAGAGGCCGCAGCGACCCGCAAACGCCCCAATGTGTCTTTGCAGGCCATCGGGTTCAGCACGGCCTGTTCACTGTCCTTGAGCGTCAGAAGGCCGGTTAACTTGCCGTTCCCATCAGTAATCAACAGCTTCTCGATCCGGCGCGCCTGCATCAATGATCGTGCTTCATCCAGATCAGCCGGTTCCTGCAACATCGCCAGATTATCGGTGGTCATCATCACGCTGACAGGCGTGTTGTCATCCTGCGCAAAACGCATATCACGGTTGGTGACAATACCCACCACTTTGCCATCATCACCGACCACAGGAAAACCGGTAATCCGATACCGCTCCATCAGGGCTTTGGCATCGGCCAAAGTCTGATCCGCGCGCAAGGTCACCGGATTGTAAACAGTACCAGAGACAAAGCGCTTTACCCTGCGGATTTCCTTGGCCTGTTCTTCCACGCTTAGGTTCTTGTGCACCACGCCAATACCGCCCGCCTGCGCCATTGCGATGGCCATGCGCCCCTCAGTCACAGTGTCCATGGCGCTGGACAGAAGCGGGATATTCATGGCGATAGATTTGGTGACATGGGTCCGGGTGTCCGCAGTCGACGGCAAGACGCTGGATGCCCCCGGCACCAGTAAAACATCATCAAAGGTGAGTGCCTCGCGAATCTCCATCAACCCGTCTCCTTGTCGTGGTAGCGTTGGCACGTCCCTATCGCATGGATATGGGGTAACGGAAAGGGGGAAGTGGGGGTTGTGAAGACAACGCCTGTTTTACGCTGAGTAAATGGGTGATTTGCGGACAAAGCTGACCCAAGCCGTGTTTAATTGAACGACCGCTTCACTTCGACAGTCGGCATTCATTCCTAGGGATTACTCGTTGGATCGATGCCGTGTCAGAAGCCACCACAGCATGATCGGCGAGGCGACGACTTCGGCCAATAGACCCAGGAAAATCAGCGTCACACCCATCGGGTGATCGGGCAGACCGTACTGTACAATCGACAGGATGCGCCCCAGGCCACCCAAGATGACCATGCCCAACAACGCGATCATTGCCGGTTTGTAGCCATCCAGGTCGCGCACGAAGAGAATGAACATTACACCCACACCGAACCAGAGTCCCGAGAAAAAGCGGAAAACGTTGTCGACCATTGGGTCGGCAAATCCGGCGTCCGTTAGCGTTGCGCCGAAAGCGCGTTGGGACGCCAGCCCCTGAATGAGGTCGCTAGCCCCTGTGATAAGAGCAATCGCGGCGAAGAAGTAGCAGAGTATAGTAAAGATACGCATTGGGTCCCCCCATTGACTTCTTTTTGTTATGTGTTCAGCCCGACCATCTCGCGGGTCTTGGCGACCAAAGCACGGGCGGTATCTATGTTTCGGGCATTGGGGTTCGGCGTTTCCATTGGCCAGCCGCCTTTGCGACATTCCTTGTCGCGGTAAAGCACCGAATGCTGGCTGAAATAGGCGCCGTTGTGGTTCGGCACATCATCATTAAGGAGAATATGCAGCGAGGTCTGGGACGATGCCCAGTTGCTGTCAGACATCCTGCGCGTTAGAGGCCGCGCGAGTGTCATCAAAGCGCTCATCCACCATGGTCCGCCAGAACCGAAATTTGATCGCGCCCAGCCGGGGTGCAAGGACACGGCGGTCACACTTGTGCCCTCAAGCCGCTCGGCGAGTTCTTTTGCATAAAGCACGCTCGCGACCTTTGCTTCGCCGTAGGCATCCATGGCGCTGTAGGGGCGGGCCTTCCAGTTCAGATCATCGAGATTGATATTGTAGCGCTTGGCCGGGCTGTTGGCGTGCACGACCGACGAGATGATGTAGATCCGCGACGGCGCCGAGGCCTTCAGCACATCCAGCAGCAGTTCGGTCAGCAGGAAATGTCCAAAATAGCTGGCGGCTAGGGTCATTTCGAAGCCGTCCTTCGAGTACTTCGCCTCGTTGCCCATAATCACTGCGCCCGCGTTGCAGCCAAGCCCGTCGAGGCGGTCGTGCGAGGCTTTGAAGGCCTCCGCAAAGGCACGAACCGAAGCAAGGTCGGCGAGATCGCAATGCATGACCTCGGACGTGCCCTTGAGACCGTCAAATGTCTTGCGCATCTCTTCGCCCGCGTCGACGCGTCGGCAGGCCACAACGACATGTGCGCCTTGTTTGATTAACTGACGGGTGGTTTCCAGACCGACGCCTGAATTGGCCCCGGTAATAAGATAGGTCTTGCCGGAAAGGTCCTTGCTTAGATCGGTCTCAGCCGCCCAAAGGGTATTCTTATGTGCCATTTTGATTGTCTTTCGAAGCGAGAAGGGGGTGCCCGAAATGGCAACCCGTCCCATGCGTGTTGGTTATAGTTTGTCGAGGTCCAGTTGTGCCTTTAGGTCGCCGATGAAGGTGGCGTCATCGAGTGCCTTACGGTTGTCGAGCAACTCCACGGCATCTGCGCCGGCGCGGTAGCGCAAGGTGTCCGTTCCGTCGGTCACAGCGTCCCAAATCACGTTGGCGACGACGATCGGTTCAGACGCTTGCGTATTCTTCCCCCAAGCACCGAAGAGAGCCTGCACGACCGGCTGATACTGGGTCATCGATTCATCATTGGTGAAGTCGAAAGATCGTCCACCGAAATCGGTTGCGATCATGCCGGGTTCAACGATCTTGGTCTTGATGCCTGCTGCGGCTAACTCGAAATGCATGGGTTCTGAAAGCCCTTCGACCGCAAATTTGGTGCCGTGGTAGAGCGCGCCAAGTGGGAATGTCATCTGCCCACCGATCGACGAGATGTTTACAATGGTTCCTGTGCCGCTTTCACGCATGTGAGGCAGCACAGCCTTGGTCGTGGCGATCAGGCCGATCACGTCGGTCTCGAATTGACGGCGGATCTTGTCCATCGGGAAAGCTTCGAGCGGCCCGTAGGCACCGTAACTTGATTGTTCAGCAGCACGTCGATTTCGCCGAAACTTTCGATACCCGCCGCGACGGCCTCGTTGATCGAAGTTTCGTCGGTGACGTCGAGCCGCGTGACCAACACATTGTCGAACGCCTTCAGGTCTTGTTCCTTCTCGGGACTACGCATCGTGGCAATGACGTTCCAGCCTTTGTCGCGGAAGAGCTTCGCGGTGACTTTGCCGATACCCGAAGACGCACCCGTGATCAGAATTGTCTGTGCCATTTCAAAATCCTTTCTCTGTTGTGAACCAGACCTAAGGAGAGGGGTTTAAGCGCTCAATTTCCGAGCGCGCCAATTGAGTTGCGGATCACGCCAAACAAAAGACTCAGAAGTCCTTGCCATGCAATCCGTCGACGACCATCTGGCCAGCGAGCTTTGCAAACCGGCCCAAGCTTTGGTCGACTGAGAACTTGGATGCGTTGACCGGTAGGTGGTCCACTTGCCGGCGGTTGGTCAGTTGGAAGGCCTGTGCCGCGAAATCATCCATGATCACCGATTTGACCACATTCTCGAAGTTCAGCACGTTGCCGAAATTCCCGACACCTGAAACGAAGTTCTCGGTCGTCTCGCCGCAACCGCCCCAGGTCAGGTAGGCATTCAGCCAGATGTTGGGGGGAATGTTGTTGACGGCGATACCGCCGTAGTTGAGTTCGCGCACTGCCTGCTCGACGCGTGCCATGTTGGCGTTCAATGTGTCATTGTCCACCAGCATCATGCAGCCCAGAGATCCCAGCAGCTTGTCGTTGCAAAACGCCGTCGCCTTGGTCAGGAAATCGTCGACATCGTCTTCCGTATCCAATGGCAGTTCGCTGAATATCTGGCAGAAGGCCTCGTTGGTGACGGCAAAGTCGTCTTCGCCGATACCGGGTATGAACACCACGTCGCTGCCCGGATGCGCGCCGCCTTCAGGTTTCAGAACTTCAGCCGTGGGTTGGTGTTCAAGAAACGCCGCTTTGGTCTTGTCGAGGCCGGGATAGTAGGTGGCGGTTCCGAACGTGTCCTCGGCAATCGCCTTGCGGATAGCGGTCAGGAACGCGTCCCGTTGCGGCCATTTTTTTGACGTGATGATTGTCTGAGGCCTCCCGCAAACGGCGCCACCGTTCAACTTGCCCGCCGAGACGATCTGGATGGCCCAGTGCGTGATCTCCTTCTCAGTCCATGTGCCTGGAAGGATGAGACAGGGATTGTTGCCGCCGCATTCCGAGACGAGGGGTGCGGTCGCCGCGTCCTGAATGGCATGCGCTACACCTGTCGAGCCGGTGAAATAGATGGCATCTAAACCTTCGAGTTTCGGCATCTCATGGCTTTGATCCGCGCCGATGAAAACTAGTGCATTGTGGTCGATGAGTGGCGCAAAGATCCTGGCCCAGACGGCGTCGGACGCTTCATTCAGCCCGTGAGGTTTGTGGATCACGGCCTTGTTTTCCAGAAACAAGGCC
This sequence comes from Pseudomonadota bacterium, assembly GCA_038533095.1. Lineage (GTDB taxonomy): Bacteria > Pseudomonadota > Alphaproteobacteria > Rhodobacterales > Rhodobacteraceae > Yoonia. Next base: position 19,897 of record JBCAZI010000042.1, on the reverse strand, counting down.
ATTGCCATCTCGATGGACGGCGAATAGTTGCCAGCGCCTGACACCGCGATGACCCCTGCGGGTTTGTCCAACGGACTGACCTGTTTCGGCTCACCCTTCACATGCAAAAGCCCGCGCGCCTTGCCCGCCAACAGCTTGTCTTTCCGATGGATCGGGAAGACATCGACTTCCCAAAGGTCGTCGCCGATCCGGCGAATGCCGTTTGGCCCGGGCATCTCGCCATGCACGAGCGACTCGTAGAGGTACCGGATGCCCATCAGCGTATTGCCCATGGCGTTGACGTTGGTCGCGATTCCTTCGGCGTCCGAGACCTCGCCTTCGCCGGCAAGCCCGTTTTTCATCGCGGCATCCGTGCGCCCAAGCTCTTCGGCATGGACAAGAAGGTTGTCCTGGATCCGTTCGATCAGGGCCAGGCGCTCGACCGCGCCGGTGGCCACCCAGGATTGCGGGTCGAGTGTGTCAAAGGCTGATTGCGCGTCCATTTGAGGGTCCTTTCTGATACGGCCTTGTCCAGGGAGTTATTGATCAAAGTGGGTCGGGAAAATAACGGGATGTGCCAATCAACTCGCGGATTGCGCCAATCGCTGCGAAGGCCTCAGGTCAAACGCACATTGTCCGAACTTTCGCCTGAAGTTCGGTAGTCACCCGGTGTAGTGCAAGTCCAACCGTGGAACGCGCGGAAGAAAGAGGAGGTTTCGCGGAAGCCGAGCAGATACGAGATTTCTGGCAGGCTGAGCCCGGTCTCCTTGAGATACCTGTCGGACATCTCGAATCGTGTCTCGTCCAGCACTTTCTGGAAACTCGTCCCTTCCTCGCTCAGCCGCCGTTGCAGGCTGCGCTTGGACACGTTCAACCTGCGGGCCATGTCGTCGACCGAAGTTGATCCGCCGGGCAAGGCTTCGGCGAGGGCACGCTTGATTTGTCCCGACATCGTGGTGGTGCCCATCCGTTCCTCGAGTTGCTCGACAAAACCGGGTTCCAGCGTTTCCCAGAGTGAGGCGCTGCGGGTAATAAGGGGCAGCTCGGCATCTTCAGCATCAAACGTGGGGCTGACGATATCGGTCGCTTTCGGAGCCTTGCCCAAAAACTTGTGACAAAAATCCTCGAGATCATAGCGGCTTGGCAAGCTGGTCCCCGATGGTGTCACGTTTGAGCCTGTGAATGTCCGGGCGCATTCTGTGATGTAGAGAAGTTCGAACAATCCCATGCTAGGCGGCATCGACAATCCCGGTTCTGACGGACGCATAGAAACCGTCAGGACTTTGCCCTGCCGCTCGACATTCATCTCAACTGGCCCAATAAGAGGTTTGAAGTCAGACGAGCGCTTCAGGCCCAGCCCCAGTGTCTCGGCGCAGGAGAACGCGAAGATCGGCGGGATGAACGGCCCGTGAGCATAGGCCATGGCCAAGTCCATTTCGATCCCCGGTCGGTCCGCTTCCGCGCAGGTCGCGTCCCAGAGGCGGAAATAGGTTTCGGTACTAACCAGGATGTCGTCGTCGCTTGCGAGCGTGGCGGACAAGCCGACACGGCGGAGCACCCGCTCGGGCGAGATCTTCAGCAAGGTCGCTGTTTGTTTCAAAGAGGCACCAACCGGATAGCGCGTTGCCATGCCAAAACCTCCTATGCGCCGCAACACCATCAATATGCTCGCGACCGCGGTCATGTTTCCATGGCAGAAACCCACTTTGGCACGATGCGCTAAGAGTTTGGCGCGCTTCGTCAGTTTCCCGGAATTGCTGCTTTCGTTAGGCTGATTGCAACGGCAGATCAGGGAGGCAGCCTAATGCGACTGACCGTCAACGGAATTGATCACGAAGTGGATGTCAAGCCAGACATGCCGCTTCTTTGGGTTTTGCGAGACGAGTTGAACATCACCGGGCCCAAATATGGCTGCGGTATTGCCCAATGCAGCGCTTGCACCGTTCATGTCGACGGACTTGCAGTGCGGTCCTGCCAGCTTGCAATCGGCGACTTGGCCGGAGGCGAAGTGACCACGATTGAAGGCTTGGCCAAACCTGACAGTTTGCACGCTGTCCAAGAAGCCTGGATCGAACATCAGGTTGCACAATGCGGCTACTGCCAGTCTGGCCAGATCATGCAGGCCGCATCGTTTCTGGACCTCAACCCAGAGCCAACAGATGAGGACATTGATGCAGCCATGTCAGCCAACCTCTGTCGTTGCGGGACCTATCCGCGCATCCGCGCTGCGGTACATGCTGCCGCCAAGAAGCTGCAGGAGGCCTGAGCCATGCCAAGTGTTGAAAAAATCGCCCGTCGCACGTTTCTGATCGGTTCTGCGGCCATCGCAGGTGGCGTCGCGTTTGGCGCATACATGGTAAACCGCCCCATCCCAAACCCTTTGTTGGATGATCTGGCAGATGGGGAAGCCGCAATTACGCCCTTTGTCAAAGTCACTGCCGAAGGTGTCACGCTAATCACTCCCCGTGCTGACAAGGGCCAGGGTCGTACTCAATGCAAGCATATCTGATCGCAGAAGAGCTGGACATTGATCCGGAAGACACGATCCGCACGCCGGGGTTGCCTGGTCCAGCCTACTACAATGCCGAAGTCATGGCCGAAGGCTCGCCTTTGCCAGCCTATGACGAAAGCGCGACGGCTGAGACGATCCGGTCGGTCCTGCGTGTGGTGCCAAAACTCTTCTCAATTCAGATGACCGGTGGCTCGTCGACCGTCCCCGACATGTTCGAAAAACTGCGCCATGCAGGTGCCGTTGCCCGCGAAACGTTGAAAGAGGCGGCGGCGCAAAGGCTGGGAGTGGCACGGGCCGACCTGTCCACAGAAGACGGTCACGTCATCGCGCCGGATGGGACACGGATTGCCTACACCGAGTTGGCCGCTGATGCGGCAGGGATATCGCCGATTGCTGACGTCGCACTCCGCGATCCGTCTGACTGGCGATATCTTGGGAAAGCAGGCCTGCCGCGCATTGACATGGAGGCGAAGTGCACCGGTGCTGAAATGTACGGGATTGATCTGGCGTATGAGGGCATGCTCTTCGCCTCAATCTGCGCCAATCCCGGTATCGGCGGAGCACTCAATAGCTTCGATGCATCAGAGGCGGAAAGTATGCCGAGCGTCAAACAGGTGCTCGAAGTGACCGCCGGGAACCCCGGGGTTGCTGTCATTGCGACAAACACTTGGTACGCAATCCAGGCTGCGCGTGCCGTCGAATGCAACTGGGGTGCGCCAAACTACCCCGCCACCAGCGCCGAGATGTTCGATCTGCTTGAAGCAGCAGTGGACAATGAAGACAACTTCGATCACCGCCAGCGCGAAGAGGGCGACGTGGACTCTGCACTGTCCGAGGGCGAGGTGTTCGAGGCCCAGTACCGCATTCCATATCTTGCGCATGCACCGATGGAGCCGATGAATGCCATCGTCAAAGTCACGGACGATCGGATCGATATCTGGACGGGCACGCAGATCCCGCTCTTCATCAGGAACCGAGCGGCGCTGATCTCGGGCATGGATGCCGAGCAGATCTTTGTTCACGTCCAACCGATGGGTGGCAGCTTTGGCCACAAGTTGGAGATGACCCATGTTGAACAAGCGGTCGAGATTGCGATGGCCGAGAAAGGAACACCGATCAAGCTGACCTGGAGTCGTGAAGAAGACATGACCCACGACTACCCGCGCCCGGCATCCGTGATGCACGGCCGTGGGAAGGTCAAAGACGGCCAGGTCGACACCTATGACATTTCGGTCTCGCAACAGGCCATGGCGCCGAATTGGTTCGGCCGCTTGGCGGGCATTGGCATTCCGGGACCGGATGCAACGATTACCACAGGATCTTGGGATCAGCCGTTTGCGATACCCAACTACCGTGTCACCGGCTATCGTGCACCCGACATGGTTCCGGTTTCAAGCTGGTACTCGGTCGGTGCGTCCGGCAACGGGTTTTATCACGACACGTTCCTGGATGAGTTGATCCATGAGACCGGAGCAGACCCCCTAGAGGAGCGTCTACGCCTCTGCCTGCATGACCAATCCCGAACCGTACTTGAGACCGTGGGCGAAATGTCCGGATGGGACGGACCATCGATGGGCGAAGGAAAAGGCCGTGGCATTGCGTTCTGCCTGTCGTTTGGTGTCCCAACGGCCCAAGTTGTCGAAGTCACAAACACGGAGTTCGGCATCCGGCTCGATAAGGCGTACATCGTTGCCGACGTCGGGCTTGTTCTTGATCCGGTGAACGCCGAAGCACAGCTCTTCGGCGGTCTCATCTATGCTCTCAGTCACGCGATCAATTCCGAACTCACATATGAGGACTACGGCCCGCTTCAGACCAACTACCATGCCTATGAAGGGCTGCGTCTCTACCAGATACCGGAAATCGAGGTGAAAATCCTAGAGAATATGCCCGGCATCCGAGGAGTTGGCGAACCCGGCGTTCCACCTGCGGCACCGGCGCTGGGAAACGCGATATTCGCAGCCACCGGGCAGCGCATTCGCGAAATGCCATTTAACAAGTTCATCGGCTTTGTGTGAGGGAGAATGAGATGAAAACAGCACTTCCACTTTGTCTTGCTCTTGGCTTTGCGACATTCGTGTTGGCCGAAGAAACTGACCTTGTCATTGAACCACCCGCCGAATGCAGCATTTCAACCGAGGTAGGACTGAAGGCGGGGGCGCGCATCTATGAGGTGGCCAGCCATCCGCGCTGTGCGAAGTGCCATACTGGCCCATCTGACCGCCCAATGTGGTCGGGCCCGTCATATGGCGAAACCAGACCACATGGCATGAACATCCGCGCGGGTGAGAGCCGTATTGGCGCAGAACACCTGCAGTGCTCGACCTGTCACACCACCAAGGATGAAGATTGGGACAATGCCAACGAAATGCCCCATGCTGCACCGCGTGTTGCGATGAACTGGGCGTTGGCACCCGTCGAAGCGCATTGGTTCGGCCGAACATCAGCACAGATTTGCACCCAGTTGCGCGATCCTGAACTGAACGGTGGCCGTGACATGACGGAGATCGCCGAGCATCTTGGCCACGATCTCATCCTTCACTGGGCCTGGAAACCAGGAGGCGGTCGTGAACCGGCTCCCTACAGTCTGCAAGAGCACGTAAATGACATCCTGATCTGGGGCACCGCCGGCTTCCCCTGTCCTGAAAACTGAGGAGAAAGTTCATGTATGCAGGAATTGCCGGTGGGTTGCTCGTCTTTACCGGGTTCTGGCACACCACAGAGTGGATGATGGACGGTCGCCGCCGTGATACCTGGGCACTGGTGCCCTTTGGTCTTATCTACCTGACTCTGGGCTATCTGTTGGTCACTGTCACCGGGGGCGAGATTGTTGAGATCGTCGCACTTGCAGCTGTCGCTCTTGGTGGAGGGATCGCCATTCTGCGGCGGCACCAGTTCGAAATCCGCAATTGGGTTACGTGGGCGTTTATCCTAGTGGATGCCATCATCGTTCTGGCGCTATCTATGGTTTTGTTGTCTTGATGGCCCCTTGCCAATATCGAGTTTTTGGGGATGGCTGAGTAGTATCCAAGCTAGGACATTCGTAGTGAACGCAGCATCGGTCGAATTGGGTTCAAACCAGCCCTCCCCCAATCACCCCCATGCCGCTGCACATATTCATTATGACGGATATGAGCCTTCCCATTGAGGGCCCAAAAGATACATTCAGCTCAAGACCATAGCAGGCGCGCATCATGTCCAACGATCCTCTCGTCATTTTCACCCCTTCCGGCAAGCGGGGCAACTTTCCAGTAGGTACCCCTGTGCTGACAGCCGCACAGCAATTGGGGGTGGACCTGGATAGTGTTTGCGGCGGGCGTGGTATATGCTCGAAATGCCAGATCACCCCGTCCTATGGTGAGTTTTCCAAACACGGTGTTACCGTCGCTGATGACGCCTTGTCAGACTGGAACAGTGTCGAGCAACGCTATGATGACAAACGCGGGCTGAAAAAAGGCCGTCGTTTGGGATGCCAGGCCAAGATCCAAAGCGATGTTGTGATCGACGTCCCCGCCGAAAGCCAGGTGCACAAGCAAGTCGTGCGCAAACGGGCCGAGGCGCGCGATATCACCATGAACCCCTCGACCAAGCTGTACTATGTCGAAGTGGCCGAACCGGATATGCATGACCCGTCGGGTGACCTGGAACGGTTGGTTGCCGCACTACGTCGCGACTGGGGCCTGCCCGACCTTGAGGCCGACCTGACGGTGCTGAAAACCCTGCAAACAGCGCTGCGCAAAGGCGAATGGAAGGTGACTGTCGCCGTACATCTGGGCGATGCCGTGTTCAGCCCCCGCATCATTCACATCTGGCCGGGGTTTTACGAAGGCACACTTTATGGGTTGGCCGTCGACCTTGGCTCCACCACCATCGCCGCCCACCTGTGCGATCTGCAAACGGGCGAGGTTGTCGCCTCCTCCGGCATCATGAACCCGCAAATCCGCTTTGGCGAAGATCTGATGAGCCGGGTCAGCTATGGCATGATGAACCCGACTGGATCAGAGGAGATGACAGTGGCTGTGCGCGAAGGTATGAACGCGCTTTTCGTGCAAATCGCGTCAGAGGCCGAGATTGACCGCAACCTGATTGTCGATGCGGTTTTTGTCTGCAACCCGGTGATGCACCACCTCTTCCTTGGGATCGACGCCTACGAGTTAGGACAAGCCCCATTCGCGCTCGCCACATCAGAGGCGGTATCGCTGCGCGCGTCTGAACTGGACCTGAACCTGCACCCGGCCAGCCGCGTCTACCTGCTGCCCTGTATCGCGGGGCATGTCGGCGCAGATGCGGCGGCGGTGGCGCTTTCAGAGGCGCCAGATAAGTCCGAAGACCTTGTGCTGGTGGTCGATGTCGGCACCAACGCCGAAATCCTGCTGGGGAACAAAGAAAAGGTGCTCGCCTGCTCGTCCCCCACCGGCCCGGCCTTTGAAGGTGCACAGATCACCAGCGGGCAGCGTGCCGCACCGGGCGCAATCGAACATGTAGAAATCGACCCGGTGACAAAGCTACCGCGCTTTCAGGTCATTGGGTCAGAGCTTTGGTCGGATGAGGAAGGTTTCGACGCCGCGATTGCCCAAACCGGCATCACCGGTATCTGCGGGTCGGGGATTATCGAAGTGATCGCCGAGATGCGCATGGCCGGCATCGTGGATGGCCCCGGCCTCATCGGGTCAGCAGAACAAACCGGCTCGCCCAATTGTTTTCAGGACGGGCGGACCAATTCCTACCTGCTTTATGACGGTACAGCAGACGGTGGGCCAAAGATCACGGTCACAAACACAGACATTCGCCAAATCCAAATGGCAAAAGCTGCGCTCTATTCAGGTGCACGCCTGTTGATGGATAAGTTCGGCGTCGACAAGGTCGACCGGGTCGTGCTGGCCGGGGCTTTCGGCGCGCATATCAGCCCGAAACACGCGATGGTGCTGGGCATGATCCCAGACGCACCGCTGGACAAAGTCACCAGCGCAGGAAATGCCGCTGGCACAGGCGCACGCATTGCGCTGCTGAACACGCAAGCACGGGCCGAGATAGAAGAGACCGTGCAGAACATTCACAAGATCGAAACAGCCATTGAGCCACGGTTCCAAGAGCACTTCGTCAACGCCTCGAACATCCCCAATGCAGTGGAGCCCTTCCCCATCCTCGAAAGCATTGTCGCGATCCCGCAGGTTAATCACAATCAGGGCGGCGGTGGCGAAGGCGGGCGGAGACGGCGCAGGACCAGAGGGTGACATTCAGACCTCACAACATGTTGCGACAGCCGCAACAATGCCCCAAATGACCACGATTGTTTCTATGTTGTGCCTCGTTTCAGGCAAATTCGACAGGCATGCATGTTCGCATGATGGTATTGAGTTTTCAGAAGCATGCGCAGCAACGGATAATGCCGCGACAGCGCCACACCGGTTCCAACGCAAATATGTGTCTGAAGGTCTCGATCCGACGCACGCGTTTGATTTTTACAGTTCCAGCAGACGCAGCCCTGAGAACCACCACCACCAAATGCGATCGCCGCCTTACTGTCACGCTCAAATAATAGCATCGCAAGCGCCCGAAATTGTAGAAACGACCGGAAAATCATCCGTTGACGCGCGTCAGATGCAAGCGTATCCAACAGCCTCGGCGCGGGTATGGTGAAAAGGTATCACGAAAGCTTCCCAAGCTTCAGTTACGGGTTCGATTCCCGTTACCCGCTCCACTTAGCCGGAAAAGGCAAACATCCCCAACAACCCAGCCAATCCAATGGAAAAGCTGAGCGGCAGAACCGGGTTCGCCAGAATGTGCCAGGAACTGTCCTCGGACCCGAACATCTTGCGCAAGGGCACGATGATGATCGAACTGCCAAAGAAGATCGCAATCAGCAAAAGGAAGGTGATAAAGGCGTTCTCAAACGGGATAAACAGCGCCGTGCCCGTTATCAGCTTGACCGCACCAGCACCCGATCCGCCAATTGCAAAGAGCACCAATCCAAAGACAAACACCCCGGCTGCAAGGCCCATCTGCCAATAAAGCGGCGTGCGGTCTTCGGTAAAGACCAAAAGGATCGCAAACAGCAAAAATGGCAAGAGTGTCAGCCAGTTAGGGATGCGCCCCACCCGGATTTCCAGCAGCATCGCCACCACCAACACGGCACCCATCGCCAGCGGGATCATTTCCAAGTTCATCTCTGCGGTCCTTTTTGCGGTCGTGCCTGCTTATGGCAAAACTGCGCGCTCAAGACACCCCGTGGCTTTGCAGAAAATCAACAAGTGCGGCAGTTGAGCCATCCTTGCCATCAGCACTCTCTTTGCCTTCAACAACAGGCTGCAATGCTGTGGCCAATTCCTTCCCCAACTCCACCCCCCATTGATCATAGGAATTGATGCCTAGCACCACGCCCTCAACAAAAACGCGATGCTCATAAAGTGCCACAATCTGTCCCAGCACCTCTGGCGTCAGCTGCGGATATGCGATGGTGACAGAAGGCCGGTTGCCCGTGAACACACGGTGGCGCGCTTGTCGCTCCAGCTCGGCCCCATCAAATTTGTCAGCGACCTTGGCGCGCGCCTCATCCAGTGTGCGCCCGCGCATCAGCGCCTCTGATTGGGCCAAGCAATTGGCGACCAGCAACTGGTGTTGATGATGCAGATCATCCTCATGCCCGCGGGCGGCGACTAAAAACTCGCATGGGATCACGCGGGTGCCCTGATGGATCAGCTGATAGAATGCGTGCTGCCCGTTCGTGCCCGGCTCACCCCAAACGACAGGGCCACTAGGCAAGTCCAAATCAGCCCCGTCCATGCTAACCCCCTTACCGTTGCTTTCCATCTCAAGCTGTTGAAGATAGGCCGGTAAGCGGCTGAGAAGATTATCATAAGGCAGAACAGCGCGGGTGGCATGGCCGCAAATCTGATTGTGCCAGATGCCGACCAAAGCCAGCATTGCAGGCAGGTTATCCTGCCACTCAGCGGCCTGAAAATGCCGGTCCATCGCTTGCGCGCCACGCAGGAACGCGCGAAACGCCTGGGGACCAATCGCAATCATCAATGACAGGCCAATCGGGCCCCACATGGAATAGCGCCCACCGACCCAATCTTCGAAGCCAAAGACGCGGGACGGATCAATGCCAAAGGCCGCTGTCTTGTCCTCTGCCGTGGACAGGGCCGCAAACTGTGCGCCGGTATCTTTAACCGATTGACCCATCCACGCCTGTGCTGTGCGCGCATTGGTCATGGTTTCAATCGTGGTAAAGGTCTTGGAGGCCACGATGACCATGGTCGTCGCAGGATCACAGCTGCGCAGAACCCCTGCGATATCCGCCGGGTCCACGTTGCTCACGAAATGGCACCGCGGTCCGTCGTGGTAAGGTGCAAGGGATTGCACCGCCATCGCAGGGCCAAGGTCTGATCCACCGATGCCGATATTCACCACATCGGTGATCGCGCCGCCCTGCCCTGTAAAACGGCCCTCGCGCACGTCACTTGCAAAGGCTTCCATCCGGGCCAACGTGTCTAACACGCCGGGCATCACGTCTTGCCCGTCAACCATCACGGGACCGCCATCCAGATTGCGCAGCGCGGTATGCAGCACGGCGCGGCCTTCTGTTTCATTGATGGCGGCACCCGCAAACATCGCATCGCGTTTGGCGGCAACACCCGCTTGTTCCAACAGATCAATCAACAAAGCGCGACCTGTGCTATCGATATTCGTCTTGGCATAGTCCAAGCGCATATCGCCCATCTGAGCCGTGAAATCAGCAGCACGCTCTGCGTTCACCAGCGTTTCAAAACGACGATCCACCACATCAGCATGATGCGCGCGCAATTTATCCCACATCGCTAGCGCTCCGCCCAATGTACTGTTGTGCCGTTCAGGATCGCCGCGACTGGCGCCTCCTCTGGCGGCAAATGACGCGCGCGTTCAAGTGCCGCGCGCTTTTCGCCGCCGATGATCACCAAATGGCGGCTCATCGCGGATTTCAGGACCGATGCCGACAGGGTAATGCGCGGCTCTGGCGCCCCCGGTGCCCGCATCGCGACCAGATAGTCATCGCCATTCAGAGCACGGTCTAACTGATCTGCACCCGGAAAGATCGAGGCCGTGTGCATATCCGCGCCCATCCCCAAAAGCATGACCGAGATCGGCAGTTCCGGCGCTAGATTGGCAGCCAATTCTGGTAGCTTTTCTTCGGGCGTCTCAGCATCAGCATAAAGCGGGACATAGGTCGCCGCAGCTGCGCGACTGGTCAACAGCCGTTCGCGTAGCAGGCGCGTATTGGACCGGTCCGATGTTTCAGGCACCCAGCGTTCATCGGTCAGCATTAAGTGCACGCGCGCCCAATCCAGATCAGCGGCGCACAAGCTGTCAAAAATGGGCCCAGGTGTTGTGCCGCCCGGCACTGCGAGGGAAGCGCGCTCATGGATCAACAGGCTGTTTTTCAACTCACCTGCCAGCGTATCAGCCAGATCCATCATCATCATTTCTGAATCAGGATACTCAAGAAGTTTCATGTCAACGTCCCTTTAATTCACATGGGCGGTCAGGCTTAGCCTTTGATATCACGCCATTTTCGGCCATCGCGGTGCAAGAGCATCATTGCATCCTCCGGCCCGGCAGAGCCTGCATCATAAAGTTTGGGCACATCATTGCGCGCCTCCCAGCCTTCGATCAGCGGATCGGTCCAGGCCCATGCGGCCTCCACCTCATCGCCGCGCATGAACAGCGTTTGGTTGCCCCGGATCACATCCATGATCAGGCGCTCATAGGCGTCGGTCACATCTTCTGCGTCATCGCCCAAAGCCTCGGCAAATGTCATGTCCAAGGGCACGTCAATCAGGCGCATGCCACCCGGTCCGGGTTCCTTGATCGTGACCTGTAAATCCATGCCTTCGTTAGGTTGCAAACGAATGGAGAGGATATTGCGGTGACGCGCCTCATCCCCTTCAAAAATCGTATGCCCAAGGTCTTTGAAAACAACGGCAATCTCGGATGACCGTGCCTTCATCCGCTTGCCTGTGCGCAGGTAGAAGGGCACATCGGCCCACCGCCAATTGGCAATATGACAGCGCATCGCGATATAGCTTTCGGTGAAACTGCGCGGGTTTTCGGCATCTTCACGATAGCTGGGGCCATCGGTGCTTTCATCATATTGACCGCGGACAATGTGATGATGATCAATGGGTTGTAGCGCCCTAATCACCTTCAGCTTTTCGTCGCGGACGGCATCGGCCTCAAACTGGCTGGGCGGCTCCATCGCGATCAGGCACAACAGCTGCATCAGGTGGTTTTGCACCATATCACGCATCGCACCGGATTTGTCGTAATAGGCCCCCCGCCCGCCAACGCCCACGGTTTCCGCAACCGTAATCTGGATGTGATCGACATAGTGGTTGTTCCAAAGCGGCTCAAACAGCACATTGCCAAAGCGGACGGCCATCAGGTTTTGAACCGTCTCTTTCCCCAAATAATGGTCGATGCGGTAAATCTGGCGTTCGTTGAAATGCGCGGCGAGCGTTTCGTTCAAGGCACGCGCAGAATCCAAATCGCGGCCAAAGGGTTTTTCTACCACAATCCGGCTTTTCTTATTCGCGATCTTATGGGTGTGCAGCCGTTGAGCCAAATCCCCAAACAACGACGGTGCGACCGAGAAATAGAAGGCTTGGACCACGTCCTGGCGCACGATCTTGGCCAGTTCGGCCCAGCCACCCTCGCCACGTGCGTCGATGGCCACATATTCAAGTTGTTGAAGAAAGGCATCTAAGCCCTTCTTGTTGCTTGCTTCCTCTCCACCAAATTCAGCAACAGCCCCCGAGATCATCTCACGATACCCAGATGTATCCAGATCCGATCGTGCGGCACCGATAATCCGTGATCCACCAGGCATTTGGCCTGATAGGAACCGTCGAAACAGACCGGGTAGGATTTTGCGCCGAGCCAAATCGCCGGTGCCGCCAAAAATCACAAGGTCAAATTCATCGACCGGGATGACGCGAGAGACCATAGTAAGCTCCCCTATGGGTGGTGCGTTAGCGCTAACGCTGCTTTCCTACCCCGGTCGCGCTGACAAGTCTAGCGCCGCTATCGATTAGGCGTCGAGTTCGGCATCCCAGTAGAGGAAATCGAGCCAGCTTTCATGCAGGTGATTTGGCGGAAATTTCCGGCCGACGTTGTGCAGTTGCTCTGGCACCGGGCGCCGTGGTGGTTTTGCCAAGCTCATCCCGGATTGCTTGAGCGAGCGTGACCCTTTGCGCAGATTGCAGGGCGAACAGGCCGCGACCACATTTTCCCAACTGGTCACACCACCGCTTGCCCGCGGCACCACATGGTCAAAGGTCAAGTCGCCCTTAGCGCCGCAATACTGACAGGTAAACTCATCGCGCAAGAACAGGTTGAACCGCGTGAACGCCACCTGTTTTTGCGGCTTGATGTAATCCTTCAGCACAACAACCGAAGGGATTTTGATGATGGTTGAGGGGCTGCGCACCACCTCATCATATTCGCTGACAATATCAACCCGGTCCAACCAAGCGGCTTTCACCGCTTCCTGCCAGGGCCAAAGTGACAAAGGATAATAGGACAATGGGCGATAGTCCGCGTTCAGCACCAACGCCGGATAGTGTTTGAGCGCGCCAGGCTCGCGCACAAAGTCAGTTCTGAATTCCGTCTGCGTCATTAGTCACACCCCAGATAGGCTGTGCGGGAGCAGTCAAAGCGGCAGTCCCGCATTCTTCTTATGATGGACTATATATCGCGTCAGAAATGTGACAACCCCCAGAATATGCGACAAAAACTGCGGTTTGTTCGGCCTTAGGCCGCAATCTGCCCGTCTGACATCATCACCTGTGCGCGGCCGCGGGCTTTGGCACGCAAAAGTGCGGCTTCGGCCTGTTGCATCAGGCGCGCCAGTGGCGTCTCCCCATCCGCAATTGTCACACCAACAGATACGGTGACTTCAAACCGGATTTGGCCGCTTGTCACCTGTATCCCCTCAGCCAGACGCTCCGCGGCGGCCCGCCCCGCATCAAGCGGTGTTCCGGGCAGGTAAACAGCAATCGTAGCCCCATCAATCCGGCCCACGACATCTGTTGCGCGTGTCATTTCGCGCAGGCGGATCGCCAAAGCCATCAGGCAAAGATCGCCCGCATGATTGTCATGTTTCGCGTTGATCTGCCCCAACCCATCGATATCAAGCATCAGTAAAGTACCGGTTTGCTGCAACTTGCGTTCGGTCTGGCGAAGAAAGGCCTGGCGCTGCAACAATCCGGTCATCTGATCCGTCTCTGCCGCCTCAATCAGTTGCACACGCAATCGCCCCATATCAGCCATGATCCCGGTCGCAACGGCATAAAGCGGCAAGCCAATCATCAAGATCGCGCCAAGGTAGTCACGCGCAATCCCGTGAAACGCATCGTCCATGATCACATCATGCGCAAAGACAGTGCCGATCACGCCCAAGGCCAAAATGGTATAGCGGATAAACCACCCCAAGCGGTTTTTGGGACCCAAAAGTGAAACGATGGGACTGTGCATATCTGGACCCGTCCTGCCAACAGGGCCCAATCGCCCTGCGTCAAAGAATTGCATGGAACTTGTAAGGAACACTTAACGGATGGCGACAAACACCCCGTTCTTAACCAAGGCCCAGCCTATCACGCATGAACGCCAATGCAACTGACAGGCCATCAGGTGCGATGCCATGGCCGGTGCCTTTCATGATATGGGCATAAACCTCTTGCCAACCAGCCTCTTGCAAGGCCTCTGCGGCCTGCGGCAGAGATTGCGGGGGGACCACATCATCAGCATCCCCGTGGATCAGCAAAACCGGCGGGCGGCTTTGGGTTTCATCGGCCAGCAATTCCGGTTCCAGCAACCGCCCTGAAAAGGCGACGATCCCGGCAATCGCATCCTCACGCCGCGGGACAACATGCAGTGCCATCATCGTGCCTTGCGAAAAGCCCAGGACCATCACCTGTTCTGGCAGCAGATCTTCATCCACCATCACACCATCCAAAAACGCATCCAGATCAGCCGCCGCCGCATCAAGCCCACGTTTGCTTTCCTCCTCGCTAGATCCGTCAATCCATGGGATCGGGAACCATTGACGGCCCATGGGCGCGCCAAGGCATTCCTCTGGTGCGTCGGGCGAAATAAACAGCGTATCGGGCATATGTTCGCCCAATGGATCAGCCAGACCAATTAGATCGGCGGCGTTCGCCCCATAGCCATGCAAAAACACCACGCATGAACGTGTCTCGCCCGATACCGGTTCGCGCCGCTGGGCGTCCAAAGCTCGTGTCATCTGATGCCTTCCCTTTGTTTGTGCTCTTTGTAGTAGGCCCACATGATCCGGGCTGCAACCGACTGCCACGGTGACCAAGCTTGCGCCATGATGCGAAAGTCCTTTTCCTTCGGGCGTTCGTCCAAGTCAAAGATCAACTTTGCCGCCTCTTGCAGTGCCAGATCACCCGGCGCAAAGACATCCGCACGCCCGAGCGAAAACATCGCATAAATCTCGGCCGTCCAGGCGCCAATGCCTGGCACAGCGGTCAAAGTCTTGATCACGTCACCGGCGGGCATGTGATGCAGGGCATCGTAATCAATGTCAGCCTCTGCCAAGGCGCGCGCATATCGTGCTTTCTGACGGCTTAACCCCAGGGCGCGCAGTTCCTCTTCCGAGGTCTGCGCAACTATAGCGGCTTCCGTCGTGCCTGCCGCTTGCAATCGCCCCCAGATCGCATTGGCAGAGGCAACGCTGACCTGTTGGCTGACAATCGCGCTGAGCAGTTCAGCAAACCCATCAGGCTTTAACCGCAACGGCAAAGACGGCAACCCCGCCATGGCCTTTGCGAACCGCGCGTCTGCCGCACAAAGCCATGCCGCCCCTTCCGCAACGCAGGCGTCCGAGTGGATGATACGCTCATTCACAGCGCACGCACCCAAGCGATCGCATCAGCGACGGTTTCGACGATGGGCCAATCCCCCTTGGGCGGCCGCGCAATCATCAAGACAGGCAGGCGCAATGCGCGTGCTGCGGTCAATTTGGTCCGGCTGGGCGCGCCACCTGCATTTTTGACAACCAGAAAATCAACACCCAGGTCCTGGAACAGCGCCAGTTCATCCTCCACCGAAAACGGCGGCCTGCCGACCAGATACCGCCCGCCCGCAAAGGGAAAAGGGCCAGTAGGCGGGTCAATTTGGCGGCAAATAACCTCGCAACCCTGCAGATTGGCAAAGCGCGCAAGCGTTTGTCGGCCGGTGCCCAGAAAGACGACCGATCCGGGCGGAATGTGGTCCGCCGCTTCCTCCTCCGCCCCAATCTCGGTCCAGTCATCCCCCGGTTCGGCGACCCAAGGGGGCCGCAAGAACTGCACATAGGGCACCCCCTGCGCGCGGCATAATTTAGCGGTACGCGCTGTGATCCGTTTTGCATAGGGATGTGTGGCATCTAACACCGCTGTGATCCCGGCCTCTTGCAGATAGGCCAAAAACCCTGCCTCCCCTCCAAAGCCACCTATCCGGGTTGGCAAGGGTTGCGCATCAGGATTGCGTGTCGCACCGGCGAGCGAAATGACAGCGTCCACCCCTTGTAACCCCGCAGCGATCTGGCGCGCCTCGCCTGTGCCGCCCAGCAACAGCAGCGTCATGCGCCCGCCTTTGCGATGATCGCACCCTTGCGGTCAATCACGACAATATCAAAGGCGATATCGGGCGATCCAAAGCGGCTTTGCACCTGCGCAAATGCCGTCTTGGCGACCGTTTCAGCCAATGGCGCGCCAGCAATCTCATAAGCCTCAAGAGCAGTGTTCGCCTGCGCAACTTGCGGGCTCCCTGCCATCTCAGCCAAGGCGTCAAAATCCACCTGGCTGCGCCCCGAATGCAAATCAACCGCGCCCTGCGCCAGCTTGGTCATCTTGCCAATCCCACCCCCGATGGTGACGCGACCTACAGGATGTTTGATCAAGTATTTCAGCATGCCCCCCGCAAAATCCCCCATATCCAGCATCGCATGATCGGGTAGGTTATAAAGGGCCTGCACCGTCTTTTCCGAGGTCGCGCCAGTGCAGCCCGCCACATGCGGCAGAGCATCGGCACGGGCCACGTCGATACCACGGTGGATCGAAGCGATCCAAGCGGCACAGCTAAACGGGCGCACCACGCCGGTGGTGCCCAGAATGGACAAGCCGCCGGCGATCCCCAATCGGGGGTTCCATGTTTTCTGTGCAAGCTCTTGCCCGCCGGGGATTGAAACCTCAATCTGAATATCCGGCGCCTGCCCAAACTGTTCCGCCATCTCCTGCACCACACCGGTCATCATCTCACGCGGGACCGGGTTAATGGATGGCTCACCCACGCCAATCGGCAGGCCGGGTTTTGTGACGGTCCCAACGCCATCGCCCGCAGCAAACACGATGCCACCTGTTGAAGCTGAAACCGTGACGACGATCAGCGCCCCGTGGGTGACATCCGGGTCGTCACCCGCATCTTTGGTGATGCCTGCACGGGCAAAACCATCGCCTGCTTCGGCCAAAGCCAAAGGAAACACGGGCGTCTCCCCCCTTGGCAGCACAATCCCCACCTCGCGCGGAAAGGCCCCGCCCCACAGGCGCATCAAAGCTGCCTTGGTCGCCGCTGTCGCACAGGCCCCAGTGGTCCAGCCGCGGCGCAATTCTGTCGTGGTCTCATCGCTCATTGCCGCGACGATAGGCAGGCGGACCCATGACGGCAATCACCAATCACGGGTCGTTTGTCGGCTTTTCAATGGTGGCGATCAGCGGCATAAAGGTTGCATGACATCAAACGTCCCCCTTCCCGCCCATCAATGGCCCGTGCTGGAACCCGGCTGGGTCTGGCTTTGCGGTGCCGGTCCGGGTGATCCGGGGCTGCTGACGCTGCACGCGGTCAATGCGCTGCGGCAGGCGGATGTGGTGATCTATGATGCGCTGGTGCAGGAACAGATCCTAACATGGGCGCCGCAAGCCGAACATATCTATGCCGGTAAACGCGGCGGCAAACCATCAGCCAAACAGCGCGATATCTCACTCCGCTTGGTCGACCTCGCGCGCGAGGGAAAACGGGTGCTGCGCCTTAAAGGCGGCGATCCCTTTGTCTTTGGGCGCGGCGGCGAGGAAGCACAGACACTGGTGCAGCATAATGTGCCCATCCGCATCATCCCCGGCATTTCAGCGGGGATCGGCGGGCTGGCCTACGCAGGCATCCCCGTCACCCACCGCGATGTAAACCAATCAGTAACGTTCGTCACCGGTCATGATCAATCCGGCAACACGCCCAGCTCACTCGACTGGCAAAGCATATCCAAGGGCAGTCAGGTCATCGTGATCTATATGGGGATGAAACATATCGCCCAGATCGCGGCCCAGCTAATGGATGCAGGGCGCAGCCCGCATGAACCCGCCGCAGTGGTGACAACAGCCACGACCGAGGACCAGCAGGTGCTTGAGACAACGCTGGGGACCATCGTGGCCGACATCGACGCAGCCCAGCTTGCCCCACCCGCGATCATCTGCATCGGACAATCTGTGCTGATGCGTCAAGTGCTTGACTGGCAAAACATGGCAGCAGGGCAAGCGCCACGCAACCTTGACCCGCTGGGTCGCGGTCGTCCGGCCGAATCCGCCTAAGCGCACATGACCTCCCCCTTCATCTTGGCCCAAAAACTCCCGCCGGAGGCATCCCATGGCCTCCAACGCGCATGAGTTTTGTTATCGCCGCACCATCCTCTGGCAGCGGTAAGACCACAGTCACACTCGGCTTACTGCGCGCGTTGAAAAGACGCGAAGTGCCCGTCAGGGCCGCCAAGTCGGGCCCCGATTACATTGATCCGCGATTTCACGAGGCCGCCTGCGGCCATCCCTGTCTGAACCTTGATGCCTGGGCGATGGGTGCCGACCGGATCAAAGCGCTCAGTGCGGGACCGCTGCCCTTGATCATCGAAGGGGCCATGGGCCTTTTTGATGGCGCACCGCCGGACGGCAAAGGGGCCACAGCAGACCTCGCCCGTATCTTGCAGCTACCCGTGATCCTTGTCGTTGACGCAGGCAAGATGGCCGGATCGGTCGCACCCTTGGTGCAAGGCTTCCTGCATCACGACCCTGCAGTGCATATCGCTGGCGTGATCCTGAACAACGTAGGCTCGGCGCGCCATGAACAGATGCTGCGCCGCGCGCTGCGCGATATTCCCATCTTTGGCGCCGTGCCCCGGACAGCAAACCTGAACCAGCCATCGCGGCATCTTGGCCTTGTGCAAGCGCAAGAACGCCCCGATCTTAATGCCTACCTCGATGGGGCAGCAACTTTGATCGCAGAGCATTGCGACCTGCCGGCCTTGCAGAGCCTCCTCAAACCTTTGCCATTTGCGCCAGCACCCCAGCTACACCCACCGCCTGCGCAATCCATTGCCATCGCGTCAGATGCCGCATTCGCTTTCAGCTACCCGCATCTGCTGAATGATTGGCAGGCTGCTGGCGCCACGATCAGGTTCTTCTCACCACTCGCTGATGAACCCGCCCCAAAGGCTGACCTGATCTACCTACCCGGCGGCTATCCTGAATTGTATGCTGGCAAGCTTGCCTCAAACGCCACCTTCCTTGCGTCTTTGCAAAACAGTACGGCCCAAATCTATGGCGAATGCGGAGGCTATATGACCCTTGGAGAAACACTGACGGATGCAGAGGGCAAAGTACACCAAATGGCGGGCCTGCTGGCGTTGGAGACCTCATTTGCACAGCGCAAGCTGAATCTGGGTTATCGTGATCTTTCTGCCCCCACTGGCCCTTTCAAAGGCGCATGGAAAGGGCATGAATTCCACTATGCAACAACGCTGCGCGCCGAAGGGACGCCACTTTTCACGGCAAGTGACGCAGAAGGCACATCCCTGCCCCCAATGGGTTTGATCCAGAACAATGTCAGCGGCAGCTTTGCCCATATCATAGATCGGGCATAACCAGTCCTTGCGCCACAGCCTGCGCAGGCGTACCGATACGACCATGACTTACGTTGACGATACAAAGGCCAAACGCAATGTGGCCGTGCTGGTGCTGGCGCAGGCGATCCTTGGTGCGCAATTGCCGATGATCTTTGTGGTCGGCGGGCTGGCCGGTGGCCAATTGGCATCGAACCCCTGCCTCGCCACGCTGCCGATTTCCTTTATCGTCTTTGGGTCCATGACAACCGCCCCCTGGATCAGCCCGCTGATGCAACGCAACGGGCGGCGCTTCGGGTTCTTTCTGGGCGCTTTTGCGGGGGCGATGGGGGCCGCGGTATCAGCCTACGGGCTTTACACCAGTTCCTTCGTGATCTTGCTGGCAGGATCCTACCTGACGGGGATTTATATGTCCGCGCAAGGATTTTACCGTTTCGCCGCGACTGACACGGCGTCAGAGGCGTTTCGCCCGAAAGCGATTTCCT